>JBFEWA010000129.1:0-7829 GCA_041546605.1 Bermanella sp. | reverse complement strand
TACTGAAACCTGCTCTATCATCAGTGGCCGTGGTGTCATTACCGATGCCGATGGCACACAGCACATATTGGTACCGGGTTCTGTCATCGTTTTACCAAAAGGCTGGTCAGGTCGTTGGGATATTAGCGAAACACTACGCAAACTTTACATAATTGTTGAATAACATTGAACTAAGGAGAGTGCATGTCAGATAAAGACGCCCGCGCGCAATACATTGCGAAGGAAATGCAAAAAATAAGCATCATGGATACACCTGGCGTCATTTTAGTGGGCTTGGGATTGTATGGAAAATTTGGCGCCAACGGTAATGCTTTTCACCCTCTGTTAAATGATCCTGATGTGATCAATACCATGTTGATAATAGGTGGGTGCATTATGGGTTACTGCGCCTATCGAGCGATTATATTGGTCACTAATAAAAAGATCTTAGATAAAGATTAGATCTTTATTCACACATAAAAAAAGAGCATTGGCTTAAGGCCCATGCTCTTTTTCGTTTCCATAGAAACCTCAAGCTCTAATAAGACTCAGCTCTCTTTTTCTGCATCAATAAACACCACTTGATTACGTCCCTTTTGCTTAGCCAGATACATGGCGTTATCCGCATCAGCAAATATGCTGTTATTGCCATCTGTTACTTTTAATTTCGACAATCCCATACTGGCGGTTAAATTAATGCGATGGGACTTCCATTTGAAAGGCGCATTCTCAATGACCACTCGCAAACGTTCTAACATGTGGTGAGCTTCTTCAAATTTGGTATTCGGCATGATAATAACAAACTCTTCTCCACCAACTCGACAAGCGGTATCTGTGGCCCGCACGGACTCATTAATTAAATTAGCCACATGGGCCAGAACCCTATCACCACACTCGTGGCCATAACTATCATTCACCTGTTTAAAGTGATCAAGGTCAATCAAGCCCAAGCACAGCGGGCTATGTTCACGACTGGCACGACTAATTTCTTGATCTAAACGCTCATTGAAATACATTTTATTGGGCAGTTCAGTGAGGGCATCCGTTTGCGCAATACTTATCAATTTATGCTCAATGCTATGACGCAAGCCAATCACCACATGTAAGCCGGCAACGGATGAAAACCCGGCAAATACCAGTAACACCATCTCTAAAACGAAACTGGGAGAGCCGACCTCCATATATTGTAAGAAATACAAATATCCTAAAAACACATATGAAAAAATAGAGGCAATCAAAGCACTGCGAGAAGAGAAAAATAAATACGCCACCATCAAGGGGGTAATAAAAAATAAAACGATTAATTCATTACCTTGAGGGTCATAGGTCACCACTGTCATCAACATCATATCAATGAAGTAAATAAGCACCCCGACTGCTTTTATATAACCCTTGATCAAAACAAAAATAAAAGACAGCACTAAAATTAAGGAGCAACCTAATTGGACAATTGACGTCAAATCCCAGCCATTAATTGCACGGGAAATGGCAACAGGCACAGTTGCAAACAAAATCAGAAATATACAGACAAGGGATACATTACGGCGTATGCGATTGAGGTGGCGATCAAAATAATCGATATTAGAATCGATATTGTGTTTCATTTTCATCGTATGAAAATAGCTCATTCAAAGAACCCTGTATATCTACAGTGTAATCCATCTTCTAGCTTTATGCGCTAGCTATTGAGTCATTTAATCTAGAACCATTCTCAACAAGCAATTTGGGTTAAGCCTTAAATCATGACGAGCATGCCCATAAATGCCATTTCAGGTGGAGCCTCTTTGCAGTCATGAATTGACACGCTCCTCTTATTGTCAATTTCGGCCATCACAGTATTAGTATTTTCTCTGACTAACACTCGTACCAAGTTCTCGCCCACTTAAGGGTCCTACGCCGGCTTTTTACCTTCTTTGACCTGCTTATCGCAAGGCTCCGTGGCCACTTGTTTGTAATATGAATATCCCATAGTGGTGATCTCATCCAGATCATATTCACTATTTCACACTCAGTATTTCAAACCCATCAACCAAGGATAATAATAAATGAAATCAATCGCCCCACTCTCGCTATTTGTATTAGCCCTACTCACATGTAATAGCCATGCCGCCGATTTTGCCAAACTGGATCAAGCCCTACCCAGTAATGGCATCATCAACAATCTAGAGCCCGTATTTGATTTTGATGGTGACGGTTGTTTGCCCAGTGCGGGGATCTCCCGTTTCGGCGAGCAAAATCCAGGACTAAAAACGTCAGGTAAAATTACTGGAGATTGCCGCTCGGGTAACTTCTTACTCACATCCAACACACTGCATAGATACGTATGCAAAACGTCTAGCGGCAACCAATATTGTGCACATTTTTATGCACTGTACTTTGAAAAAGATCAGCTGTTTGATTACATAGGTGGCGGCCATCGACACGATTGGGAACACGCAGCCATTTGGACAAAAAATGGTGTGGTTACCCATGGCAGTTACAGTGCCCATGGGGATTTATTCACCAAACCGGCTTCTGAATTACCTTTCCAAGGAAAGCATTTGAAAATTGTCTATCACAAAGACGGTATCACCACCCATGCCCTGCGCTTTGCCAAAAGCAATGAAGTAGCTGAAAACCCCTACGGCTCGTTTTTAACCCCTACCATCACCAGCTGGTATCAACTTACTGGGGATGGATTAACCAATCAACAGATGCGCAACCGCCTTAATAGCTATAATTATGGCTCCGCCAGTATTCCAATGAAGGACAGTAACTTTTTAAACAATGTGAATAATAATCTACCAGCGGGATACCCAACATTTACTGCCACCGATGTGAGCAACTCTAAATAACACTGAGCCAACGTCTAAGGACGTTGGCTTTCTATTCTTATCCTCTATGAAATATTTTGGAACACTCTATTCACACGCAAATTCAAACTGACATGTGTGTTCACCCTAAGTAGACTAAGCTGCATTAAATCTTATTAAGGGAGTGCACATGTCAGATCCAACTTACACACCACCTAAAGTTTGGAAATGGGACAGCGCCAGTGGCGGCAAGTTTGCCAACATCAACCGCCCGATTGCCGGTGCCACCCATGATAAAACCCTACCGAAAGGCCAGCACCCTTTTCAGCTTTATTCCCTCGCGACTCCCAATGGTGTAAAAGTCACCATTATGTTTGAAGAGTTGCTAGAAAAAGGCATTAAAGCCGCGGAATACGATGCGTACATCATAAACATCATGGAAGGGGATCAATTCGGCAGCGATTTTGTAGGGATCAATCCCAACTCAAAAATTCCTGCCTTATTGGATACCAGCACAACCCCTGCCACCCGCATTTTTGAATCTGGCTCAATTTTGATGTATCTAGCAGAAAAATTTGATGCGTTCTTACCCAGTGAGCCAAGCAAAAGAGCTGAATGCTTATCTTGGTTATTCTGGCAAATGGGCAGCGCCCCATTATTAGGTGGCGGCTTTGGCCACTTTTATGCCTACGCCCCAGAAAAATACCAGTATCCAATTGACCGCTATAGCATGGAGGTGAAACGCCAATTGGATGTATTGGATCGTCAACTCGCCGAGCGTGAATTCATTGCCGGTGATGAATACACCATCGCCGACATGGCCATCTGGCCTTGGTATGGTGTACTGGTACAAGGAGGCTTATACAGCGCTGCGGAATTCTTAGAAGTGCACACCTATAAAAACGTGTTACGTTGGGCAAACACCATTTCGCAGCGCCCTGCGGTGAAACGCGGCAGCATAGTAAATAAAAGTTGGGGGGAACCCAGTGAGCAACTACTGGAACGCCACGATGCTTCTGACTTTGAATTAAAGACGCAAGACAAGGCATAACCCTTCCAATACGACCAAGAACCCAGATGAACTCTTGGTCGTATTAATGAGTAAGCAAAGACTGCAAACCGTCCAAAATAAAGTCCAATCCCAAATGAAAATCATGCACCCCTTTGTGCTGTTTTTCACTTACCAGTACCGTCAACTCATGCAAATACGGCAGCTCATTAACAGAAATCATGGGCAAATACTGCTTAGCCACTTCAGCGTATTCCTCTTGTGAAAACGGAAAATTCAATGCCTGTAAGGTAAATCCATAAATATGATTATCCATGGCATTCCATGCATGATCGGCCACAGGCAAACTAAAACCCGCCTCATGCAAACACCCCAAGGTGGCATTCACATAGGCAAGCATGGCAGGGCCTGCATTCACTCGCGACATAAAAGCATGGGTCGCCCATGGGTGAGCCATTAATACCCGATGCGCCACAATGGCTCTTTTCTCCATGGCTTCGCGCCAAGGCAAACTGGCATCGGGTAATCCCATTTCACTCACTACCCGTTCCACCAAGCCATCTATAATGTCCTCTTTGTTGGCCACATGGTTGTAAAGGGACATGGCCTTCACTCCTAAGCGATCCGCCAGCTTGCGCATGGAAAGCACATCCAACCCTTCTGCATCCGCCATGCTAAGGGCACAGTCTAAAACCCGATCTTTGCTTAATGGGGCGTTCTTCATGGTCAAAAAATATTCACTTGATCAAAATATACTTACAGTGTAAGTTAACTTACACTGTAAGTAAAAGTTATAAAGGTATTTTATGAAAGCCGTGGTCGCGCAAGGTTATGGTAATGCCCAGGTTCTTAAGGTAATGGACGTTCCCACTCCAGACGTTAAAGACAATGAAGTGCGTGTGAAGCTTGAACTTTCCGGAGTCAGTCAAGCGGATACCATGATGCGAAAAGGTACCCCTAAGTTTACCCGTTTATTTTTAGGTTTAACCAAACCCAAACATGCCATTCCAGGTACCAGCTTCGCTGGGGTAATTGATGCAATTGGAAAAGACGTCAAAGAGTTTGAAATTGGCGATCACGTTTACGGGGAAACATCCGTCAACTTTGGAGCCCATGCTCAATGGGTGTGCGTAAAAGCGGACGGATTAATTCGCAGAGTTCCCGATGGCCTTACATTAGAGCAAGTAGCCACCCTTTGTGATGGCCCCCTCACTGCCTATAACTTTCTCACGGAACTGGCTCAGTTAAAAAGCGGCCAACGTGTTCTGATTAATGGTGCCTCCGGCAGCATTGGTAGCGCAGCTGTTCAAATCGCCAAAAGCCTAGGCGCAGAAGTGACCGCTGTCTGCAGTGGTAAAAACACCCATTGGGTTAAAGACTTAGGTGCGGATCATGTATTGGATTACGAAACTCACGATTTCACGACACTCAACAAATCTTATGATGTGATATTTGATACTGTTGGCAAACGAAACTATCAAGACTGCAAACCCGTTCTCAGCGAACACGGGCAATACTTAAGTCCTGTTTTAACATTGCCATTACTGCTTAACATGTTGATCAGCCATTTCTTCTCAAAACAAAAAGCAAAATTTACTGCCACAGGTTTAAGCCCGGTTCCTATGTTAAATAATCAACTGCAAAGTATTGAATATTTAATGCTGAATCAGCAACTCAAGGTACACATTGACCGTCGCTATTCCCTTAATGATATTCAAGCTGCCCATGAATATGTAGACAGCCAACGCAAAAAAGGCGTGGTATTACTGACGTTTTAAACATTCATTTGAAGCAATTTCACCCTTTAGCAAACCATAAACTCATACTAGAGGTTGAATACAATTACGCCCTCCCCCCTCTTACAAGAGAGCGCTTTTTTATTAGCATTTTTTCGTATTTTGGATAATAGTTTTAATTACCATAAGTCATTTCAAGCCAAGTTATTACATCATTTACGAAAATGCCTTTCCCCTCTATCGTGATTCAGTTTACAAGGTACTATACTGACCATAATTCATTACCCGCGTAATTTTATGAAGAATCGTCCGATTCCCGAAATTGACAACCCGGTTCTCGAAGGCCTTTTAGATGTCATTGATAATGGTATCTGGGACTGGAATGGAGAAACTGGGGATGTATTTCGCAACACCGCATGGTTTCACATGCTGGGTTATGATCCCCATTGCTTTGAAGATACGGTATTAACTTGGGAAAGCTTAATTCACCCTGATGATTATGACCGTGTCATGGAGCACTTCGATAATTACATCCATCAACGCAGTCCAGAATACAAGGTTCAATACCGCTGTAAGATGCAAAATGGCAAATACCTTTGGATTGAAGATAACGCCAAAGTGGTGAAACGCCATGCCGATGGCACGGTGGCCAGAATGATCGGTGCCCATCGCAACATACACAGCCAGGTTTTACTACTAGAAGAATACAAGCGTAAAAACCAATCACTAGAAGAGCTCATTGCTCAACGCACTCAGCAGCTCACTGAATTGAATGAGCAGTTACAGCAACAAATTGCTGAAACCAAAGCATTAGCAATGACAGATACACTAACCGAAACCTCTAACCGCTTATATTTCGAACAAAAGCTAAGCCAAGAAATTGAACGGGCTAAACGCTTTAATGAATCCCTATCATTAATTGAAGTAGACATTGACCATTTTAAAACTATCAATGATCAATACGGCCACGCAGTGGGGGATCAAGTACTTATCAAGATCACTCAAACCATTCGCGAACAAATTCGTGAGGTGGATACCATTTCTCGCTGGGGTGGCGATGAAATCATGATTTTATTACCCCATACCAATTTAGAAGAAGCCAAACATGTGGCTGAGAAAACACGAAAAATCATTGAATCTCTTACGTTCGATAACAACCTTCATGTCACCTCAAGCTTTGGTGTGGCGCAATTAAATCCAAATGAATCCTTAAAGGATTTTATGATCCGCACAGACCAAGCCCTGTATCAATCAAAAGAAGCGGGCCGAAACACGGTTAATGCCTTATAAGCATTATTTATGTGCCAATGGCAGCAATACTCTGACCGCTAATCCGCCTAAGTTCGATTCACTAAACTGCAACTGCCCTTGATGGAACTCCACAATACTGTTCACCAAAGATAAACCAAGCCCTGCGCCCCTGCCTTTGTTCTGATGCTCACGATAAAAGCGATCCGTTAAGCGTTGATAATATTCAGGTTCTACCCCTGGGCCAGAATCTTCCACCAACAACTCTAAGGACTGCTGCTTTTTATAAATACTGATACGAATCATTCCATGCTCTGGCGCGTATTCTCGGGCGTTATCAATCAAATTTCGCAAAAGGATTTCTAATAAGAATTCACTTCCCAGAATTTTCAACGCTTGATTCGCGCCATCGCAGATGAGTTCTAATTGTTGCTGCTTTTCAATAATGGGCAGCGCCATTTGCGCCATAACCTCTTGGCACAATGGATAAAATACCAACTCATCAACCGGAATAGTTTCCGGTGACACCTTAGACAACGTCAATAACTGCTCTAATAAACGTGAGACCCGTTTTACGCCTATCTCAAGCTCTTGTAATGCTTGATTTCTTTCGCTTTCGTTATGGGCTGCCATGGCATTTTGCGCATGCAGCATGATCACAGACAATGGCGTACGAAGCTCATGTGCGGCGTCGGCTGTTAAACGCTGTTCACGGCTAATGGCATCACTTAAGCGATAAAACAGCATATTCAACGCATCTATAACCGGCTGCATTTCTTTTGGAGTGTGTTCAAGCTCTATGGCCGTTAGGTTCTTAGGATCACGACGTTTGATATTGGCGGTTAATTGTTTTAACGGTTTCAATGCTAAGCGAATAATCACCGTCAGTAACAATAATGCAAACGGTAACATGGCAATACCAGGCCATAGGGTTTGCTTGGCAATATCACTTGCTAATTCATTACGAATAGAGGCACTTTCTCCAACATATAACCAAAAATTCCAATCATCATCATGTAACGTGAAAACTCGCCATTGCTCCTGATTAATAAACGCGTCTGAGTA
>JBFEWA010000067.1:0-11735 GCA_041546605.1 Bermanella sp. | reverse complement strand
ATCCAGTTTCATTTTTAATACTGGGTTGTTGGCACCGATGCGCTGAGCTTCAACATAGGCTTGGCTGTATGCATCACGGGCGGCGTCTAAGTCGCCTTTGGCGCGAAGTGCATCGCCTTTGGTTTCAAAGTATTCCGCACTGAACGCCGCTGTGTTATCAGCATTCAATAGTGCTAGGGCTTCATCTAGTTTTTCTTGAGCCACATACACACGGGCTAGACGCACAGTAGCAAGATGACGCAATGCTTCATCCGAGGTATTGGCTTTAACCGCTTCTAGCTCAGTGGCCGCCGCCGCTAGATCACCGGCTTCCATGGCGTCTTTGGCTTTGAATAAACCTGCAAACTGGGCATAAACCGTTGAGCCGTATTCGCTTTGTAGCTTATCTAGCAATACTTGGCGCTGACCTTTGTCTTCTTCGCTTTCACTGTTTTGCAGGGTTAATACTTGCTGATAAACCGCAGAAGCCGCTTCGCCAGTTGCGCGTTGATTACTTTCATAACCTTGATAACCAAACCAACCGCCTAGCACGACAACTAGGGCCACTACAGTTTGCTTACCGTTTTCTTGCCACCATTTTTTGATGGCTTCGATTTGTTCTTCTTCCGTACGCATGTCGGTCATGTTAACGCTCCGATTTTTATTCTAATTAGGCCAGTGGCCGTTAATCTGTGGTTGTTCATGTCGTTAAATGGCAACGACTTTATAGTAATTTGTGCTGCTTTTATAGAGCCTGTTTAAACCAGTCCACCAAGGCATCCTGACTCAAGCTTACTTGCTCGGAATCATCACGCAATGGCTTGATGCCCGCTTGGCCGTTGGTCACTTCGTCTTCGCCCAGAATCAGAGCGAAACGCGCGCCACTTTCGTTGGCTTTTTTCATTTGTTTCTTGAAGTTGCCGCCGCCCATGTGCATTTGCAAACGCAGGTTTGGTAGCGCTTCGCGTAATTGCGCCGATACCGTCATGGCCGCAGAGGTTACATTGCCCACCGCCACCAAATACACATCCAAGTAGTTATGCACAGCATCGGGAATCACGTTTAATGCTTCTAGCATCAAAATTAAACGCTCAACCCCCATGGCAAAGCCCACAGCTGGAGTGGCCTTGCCACCTAACTGCTCGACCAAGCCGTCGTAACGGCCACCAGCACATACGGTACCTTGAGCACCTAGTTCTGTGGTCACCCATTCAAATACGGTCTTACTGTAGTAATCCAAACCACGCACCAAGCGCGGATTGATTTCGTATTCGACGCCAACCGCATCCAAAAGTGCCCGCAGTTCGGCAAAATGTTCTGCTGATTCTTCATCTAAATAATCGAAGAAGTCCGGTGCATCATTTAACAAGGCTTGTGTTTGTTCGTTTTTAGAATCCAAAATACGCAGCGGATTTGTCTCTAAACGACGCTGACTGTCTTCATCTAATTGATCTTTACGCGCAGACAAGTACTCAACCAAGGCCGCTTTGTAATTCGCACGGGCTTCGTTACTGCCTAGGGTATTAAGCTGCAGCGTCACTTTGTCGCGAATGTTCAAACGCTGCCACAACAAGTGGGTCATCACGATCAACTCAGCGTCGATATCCGGGCCAGCCATGCCAAAGGTTTCCACACCGATTTGGTGGAACTGACGATAACGGCCTTTTTGTGGGCGCTCGTAACGGAACATTGGACCCATATACCAAAGGCGCTGGCGTGCATTATTGGCAATTAATTGGTGCTCATCACACGCACGCACACAACTGGCGGTGCCTTCTGGGCGCAGGGTTAAGCTGTCACCGTTGCGATCGTCAAAGGTGTACATTTCCTTTTCAACGATGTCGGTCACTTCGCCGATGGAGCGTTTAAATAAACGGGTTTCTTCCACCATTGGCATGCGAATTTCTTGATAACCATGGCCATCCAATACCGCTTTCACTTGATCTTCTAAGTAGCGCCATACTTGTGTTTGACCCGGTAGAATGTCGTTCATTCCACGAATGGCTTGGATATTTTTCTGAGCCAAAATGATTTCCTTAACTGTGTTCGCGGTGTCAGCGCCCAGACTTGTCAGAGCGCGACCGTTTACGATTGATGCTTAATCTTTTGCTGCTTAATCTTTTGCTGCTTAATCTTTTGCTGCTTAATCTTTTGCAATAATGGCCGCTTCGGCGGCTTCTTTTTCTGCCACTTTACGACGAATCATTTTCTCTAAATTATCAACCAGATTGTCGTTATCTAATTTGCTGCTCGGCACACCGTCTTCGTACACCAAGTTGTTTGGCGTACCACCGGTTAAACCTAAGTCGGTTTCTTTTGCTTCACCCGGGCCATTTACCACGCATCCAATCACGGACACATCGAGTGGCGTCAGGATGTCTTCCACGCGCGCTTCTAGTTCGTTCATGGTTTTCACCACATCGAAGTTCTGGCGGGAGCAGCTAGGGCAGGCAATAAAGTTAATGCCTTTATTGCGCAGTTTTAAGCTTTTTAAAATATCAAAGCCCACTTTGATTTCTTGAACCGGGTCTGCCGCTAATGACACACGCAAGGTATCACCAATACCGTCCATCAATAACATACCCAGACCCACAGAGCTTTTTACCGTACCACTGCGCAGGCCACCGGCTTCGGTAATACCCAAATGCAACGGCTGTTCAATTTGTGAAGCGATTTGACGATACGCCGCCACCGTCATGAACACGTCGGATGCCTTCAGGCTTAATTTAAAATCAGGAAAGTTTAAGCGATCTAATATATCAATATGACGCATGGCACTTTCTACCAAGGCTTCCGGGGTAGGCTCGCCGTATTTTTTCTGTAAATCTTTTTCTAGAGAACCGGCATTTACACCGATGCGAATAGGAATGCCATTATGACGAGCCGCATCCACTACCGCACGTACACGATCTTCACGGCCAATGTTGCCTGGATTAATACGCAAACAATCGGCACCCAATTCAGCCACGCGTAATGCAATTTTGTAATCAAAGTGAATGTCCGTCACTAACGGCACGTTCACTAATTTTTTAATTTCACCAAAGGCTTCGGCGGCTTCCATGGAAGGCACGCTCACACGCACAATATCCGCACCTACGTCTTCCAGTGCTTTGATTTGTGCAACCGTGGCTTGAACATCGCAAGTCTCGGTATTGGTCATGCTTTGCACGGCGATGGGGGCATCGCCACCAACAGGTACATTGCCCACCATGATTTGACGGGAAACACGACGCTTAATAGGAGATTGACCTTGCTTATTCATAGTGTCACTAACTTATTTTTGAGTAGCGCGGTAACGCTTATATTCTTCAGAACTTGGGAAGCGTTTTTTCAATTTAAACGCATAGCTGGCTTCGGCGTTTTTATCACGACTTACCTTAGACAGCATCACCCCTGTGTATAAACTGGCAGCATTGTGGCTTAACTGACGGTCGCGCAATGTGGTTTCAAAACGATTAAACCAACGCTTAGCAATATCCGCGCGATCACGTTGTAAATAAATACGCGCCAAGTTCAAACTGGAGATGGTGCTGTTTGCATCCATAGACCAAGCACGCTCAAACGCGTCCATGGCCAAGCTTTCTTTTTTAAAATGGTCGTAACACAAACCTAGGTTTTCAAACGCTAATACGCGGGCGGTGTAGTCCACATCCTGTGCTGCGCGTTGAATTAACTCACAGCCACGCTCATCGTTTTTCATGGCAAACAAGAAGCGGCCAAAGTGATAATTGGTTGGGCTGTGCTCATCGTCTAGGTCATACGCGACTTCGAATTCTTTTTCGGCCAAACCCATTTCACCACGCTCGATCCAATAAGTGGCCATGGCACTGTGTGCTGAGGCGCTTTCTGGATCAATTTCGAGCGCTCGTTGAATTTTTTTACGAGCCAATGGCATGTTGCCACTGCGCAGATAACCCACACCTAGAGCCACGTAAGTTTCCACGGCTTTGTCGTTATCCACTTTCTTTGTGAAGCGGCTGTCTGTCACTGTCACACAACCTGCAAGCATTAATACTAATGCGAAAAGGAAGGTTGATTTCATCATATTCATAAGCGTTCTATTTATTATACTGCTGGAGAATTATCATTAACGTCGCGCAGTTTAATATAACGTTCACTGCGGCGAGTGCGGTCTTCTACCTGTCCTACCAATTGCCCACAAGCGGCATCAATGTCATCACCACGGGTGGTACGAATGGTGACGATATACCCTTGGCTGTGCAGGTAATCGCGGAATTTATAGACACGATTATTGCTCGGACGTTCATACCCAGATTGAGGGAATGGATTAAACGGAATCAGATTGATCTTACACGGCGTATCTTTCAATAATTTCGCCAATTGTTCTGCGTGCTCCATCTCATCGTTCACCTTATTCATCATGGTGTATTCCACGGTCAGCTTACGACGATCCGGCAGAGAGCTCATGTAGTGATTACAGGCTTCCATTAGTTCTTTGATTGGGTATTTGCGGTTGATCGGTACCAGCACATTACGCAATTCATCATTAGGGGCATGCAATGACACCGCTAAAGACACATCACTCACCTTAGCAAGATCATATAAACGCGGCACCACACCCGATGTACTTAACGTCACACGACGCTTGGACAGACCATAACAAAAGTCGTCCATCATTAAGTCCATGGCATCGACCACGTTATCAAAATTCATGAGGGGCTCACCCATGCCCATCATCACCACGTTGGTGATTTTACGTTCACGCTTTTCACCTGGCTTATCAAAGCTCTTAGCCGCCACGTAAACTTGGCCGATGATCTCAGCCACGGACAAATCACGGTTAAATCCTTGCTTGCCGGTAGAACAGAAACTGCAATCTAGGGAACAACCGATTTGCGATGACACACACAAGGTTCCGCGATCCCCTTCTGGGATGTATATGGTTTCAATGCTGGAACCACCGGGCATTTTCATGACCCATTTCTTGGTGCCATCTTTGGAAGTGTCGTGGTAAACCACTTCTGGGTATTCCACACACGCCACTTCTTTCAATTTTTCACGCATGACTTTGCTGACGTTGGACATGTCATCAAAATCTTCTAGACCCACTTGGTGAATCCACTTCAACAACTGCTGAGCACGAAATGGCTTTTCGCCCATCTCCACAAAAAAGTCTTTCATCTTTTGTGGGCTTAAACCCAAAAGATTCACCTTTTTTTGTTCATTACTCATGTGTTCACCTATAAAACGTGGCTAGCTTAAATACGGAAAAAGGGCGGAGGGTAAACTGCATCCCTAACCGCCCCTTTGCGCATCCTATAACAGGATGCCTTTTGCGTACGTGTTTAGATTAACGTGCGCAGATTTCTTCATCTTTGAAGAAGTAGCTGATTTCACGGGCAGCAGATTCAGTAGAATCAGAACCGTGTACAGCGTTGGCATCGATGCTTTCAGCGAAGTCAGCACGGATAGTACCAGCGTCAGCTTCTTTAGGGTTAGTTGCACCCATTAGCTCACGGTTTTTAAGAACAGCGCCTTCGCCTTCTAGAACTTGGATCATTACAGGACCAGAAGTCATGAAACCTACTAGATCTTTGAAGAAAGGACGTTCTTTGTGCTCAGCGTAGAAACCGCCAGCTAGTTCGTCGTCAAGCTTAACCATTTTAGAAGCAATGATCTTAAGACCAGCGTCTTCAAAACGGCTGTAGATTTTACCAATTACATTTTTAGCAACTGCGTCAGGCTTAACGATAGAAAGAGTACGTTCAACGGCCATTTATATATCTCCAAGTAGGATCTGATGTGTCAAAAATCCCGCGGATTATACGGTATTTGTACTAAATTGCCACTGGTTGTTTTTTCAACATTTTCCACCCAAAGGGGCGGTAACACAAGGGATGGGCCGTTCTCTTGACGACCCTTGAATTTGGCGAGTTTTAGCTGTTTTGCGCCACCTGACGGATACGGGCCACCATACTGCGCAAACCATTGCCTCGGGTCGGGCTCAGGTGCTTAATCAGCTCTAATTCTTCAAAAAAGCCGTCCATATCGAATGCCAACACCTCAGCTGGAGTCTTGCCGTTATAGGCGGCCATGACCACGGCCAACAGGCCAGATACGATGAAGGCGTCGCTGGCCACATCAAAATATAGCTTGCCGTCAACTAGATAGGGCTCAATCCAAACCTGGCTCTGACAACCCGCAATCAGACGGTCGTCGGTCTTCAGGCTGTCATCCATCACTGGCAACTGCTTGCCTAGGTCAATGATGTATTTGTAGCGCTCTTCCCAACCATCAAAGAAGCTCAGGGTATCGATGATTTCCTCTGGGGTGATTTCAGTGCCGAAGGGGCTTGAGGCAGGCTGGGACATGGAGGTTACTCAATTGATAGAAAGAGGCGCATTTTACTGGCTCAACCCTTTGGATGCAAAGCAGCCCTACAAACAAAAAAGCCCCAGCGATATCACTGAGGCTTTTTATCAACCACTGACTCTGACTTACGCCGCGTTACTCGCTTGCGTACGCTTGGCGTCTTCTTCGTCTTTTAGCTCACGACGTAGGATCTTGCCCACAGGTGTCATTGGCAGCTCGTCACGGAACTCGATTTGCTTAGGCATTTTATAGCCAGTTAGCTTATCTTTTAGGAAGGCTTTCACGTCTTCCTGAGTCAGACTGGCATTGGAAGACACGATAAACAGCTTCACAGCCTCGCCGGATTTATCATCTGGCACACCGATTACCGCGCAGTTTTCCACATCTGGATGCTCAGCCACAACCGCTTCGATTTCGTTCGGGAACACGTTAAAGCCAGATACTAAGATCATGTCTTTAATACGATCCACGATGCGCACGAAACCATCTTCATCAATGATGGCCACGTCACCGGTGCGGAACCACTCACCATCTTCGGTGAAGGCATCTTTAGAGGCATCTGGACGTTTCCAGTAACCCTTCATGACTTGAGGGCCTTTCACACACAATTCGCCGCGCTCACCAATGGCCACTTCGTTGCCTTGGTCGTCAATGCACTTAAGAGCCGTACCTGGCACCGCTTGACCTACCGTACCCATGCGCTCTAAGCCACCGGCTGGGTTCATGGTTACCGCAGGAGAACATTCGGTTAAGCCGTAGGCTTCTGAAACACCACAACCCGTTAGCTCTTTCCAGCGCTTGGCAGTGTCGTCCATCAACGCAGTACCACCAGACAGGGTGATTTTTAATTCACTGAAGTCCAGCTTCTTAAAGTTAGGACTGGCCATTAACGATACAAACAGGGTATTCAAACCAACAAATGCATTAAGCTTGAACGGCGAAATGAATTTAATGAAGGTCTCAGTATCACGTGGGTTAGCAATCAGTACACTGTGATCCCCTTGTTCGAACAAGGCCATCAAGTGCACAGTGAAGGCATAAATGTGATAAAGCGGTAATGGCGCAACCGCAATGGCTTGACCATCGCCTTTCAGCAACTCACCTTTATCGTTTACTTGATGCAGCATAGATTTGGATTGCAGCATGTTGGCCACAAGGTTGCGGTTAGTCAGCTCAGCGCCTTTTGCCACACCTGTGGTACCACCTGTGTATTGCAGAATAATGGTGTCTTGCGGATTAGATAGATGCTCGGCTTTAAAGCCTTTGCCTTTACCCAATGCAAGCGCTTTACGTAAGCGAATGGCCTCAGGCAAGCTGTAAGCGGGTACCATTTTTTTCACGTTCTTCATAACAAAGTTAATCAGAGTACGCTTAACTGGCGGCAGCATGTCTGCAAGGCTGGTTACAATAATGGTTTCTAAACCGGTTTGATCTTTGATGTTTTGCACGCTCTTAGCAAATACATCCATGCACACCAAGGCTTTCGCTTCGGAGTCATTAAACTGGTGCAACATCTCACGTTCAGTGTACAACGGGTTGGTGTTGGTCACGCGCAAGCCTGCACGCAACGCACCGTACATGACGATTGGATACTGTAATGTGTTTGGCATTTGCACTGCGATGGTATCGCCGCGCTTTAAATTCGTATGATTTTGTAGGTAGTGAGCAAAGGCCGCACTTAATTCATCGATTTCTTTGAACGTAACGGTATAGCCAATGCTGGTGAATGCTGGACGATCAGCATAATCTTTGAATGCTTTTTCGATTACTTCTACAACAGAATCGTATTGATCCACATTAATCTGGTCTTCTACGCCCGGCGCGCGCTTACCATCCCAAAAAGATGCATCCATTTTATTTACCTCTGGAGTGTCGGTTGTTGGCACAGTCCTAAGTTATAGGTTCAACGCTGGAATTCGTTGCAAAAGCCTATGCTGACTGTCGATTTATTATTTTTATTAATATTTGCGGGGCACACTATGACCCAAACTTTCTTATTTGAAAAGTCTTTCGGATGAGATTTGCTGAGGATTTAAGCAATCATTTGTGAATTTAATGTTCTCATATAAAAGTCATGAATAATTAGATGGCCTTTTACAACACTATAAAAACAAAAACGCCCATATTGGGCGCTTAAATCAAAAAAACATACCGGTTTCTAACTGAGCCTCTTCGCTCATCATCTCTCGCGACCAAGGAGGGTCAAACACCAGCTCCACCTTCACCTCTTTTACATTCGGCACCAAGGCTGTGCGATATTTCACATCACTGACTAGCACAGGTCCCATGCCACAAGCTGGTGCGGTTAATGTCATATCAATGAACACTTGTTTACTGGATTGATCAATTTCAACCTTATAAATCAAACCTAAGTCCACAAGATTTACAGGGATTTCTGGATCGTAAATGGTTTTTAATGCCTGCCACACATCCGCTTCACGAATACTATCGCCATCGGCCGGGGCAAATTCCAACACTTCGGATTCTAGGCCTAACGCCGCCGCGTCTGTGCCATCCACACGGGCCATGTTGCCGTTATGGATTACCGTGTAATTACCACCAAGGGCTTGCGTCAGAGTGACAAAGCTGCCCGCTGGAATGGTAATCTTGGTGCCCACAGGTACTAGTCGCGCAGGAACATCGCTCTGCGCTACGACCATTCTTCTTTCCATTTCGTATCTCAATATCTTGATGAGTAACGCTACGCTCACCCATCCAACATAACTGTGTTATTTGTCGTTCAAATGAACATTTCCAGTCGCGTCATGAGCGATGGAAAGACAAGGCAAAAAATAAGCGAGGCAATTGAATGTATGCTGTATACATGATGTTGCCGAGATTATTTTTTAACGCCGAATTTCCAAGCGCAATAGCGACAAGCTAAATGTTGAAGCTTTCGCCGCAACCACACTCATCTTTCGCATTAGGATTATTGAACTTCATGGTGCTATTCAATCCCTCGGTGGTGTAGTCGATCTCAGTACCATTCACATACGGCAAGGCTTCTGCCGTCACATACAAGATCACATCATCAGCCACGTTAAACGCTTTTTCATTACCCTGCAGTTCATTCAGAATTTGCAGGTCGTACTTAAACCCAGAACAACCACTCTTCTTAATACCCAACACAATGCCTTTTGCGGCAGCATTGGTTTGCAATTGCTTGCGAGCATAGTTAATGGCTTTCTCTGTCATGGAGACAGTAATTTCATTGGGAGAAAATGTATTTACTTCACTCATTACAACCTCCTTTGCGCAATCAAGAACACTTCATTGCTAAATAAATTGCTTCACTTTCTCAATGGCGGCGAATAACGCATCCACTTCATCTTTGGTGTTATAGATGGAGAACGAAGCGCGAGCCGTGCCTGGAATCTTAAATTGATCCATAATCGGCATGGCACAGTGATGTCCTGTGCGCACGGCCACACCTTGTTGATCTAACAACATGCCCACATCCGCAGGATGAGCGCCGTCTAATAAAAAGCTCAACACACCGGCTTTTTTATTTGCCACACCCACAACACGTAAGCCTTCACACTGGGCAGCTTTTTCGTGTGCATAAGCCAGCAGGTCATTTTCATAATCCAACATGGCTTTGCGATCTAGCGACATAACAAACTTAACCGCTGCACCAAAGCCGATAACTCCCGCTATATTTGGGGTGCCAGACTCAAATTTAAAGGGTAAGCCTTGATACGTAGTACCCGCAAAACTTACCTTCTCAATCATCTCGCCACCACCTTGAACCGGCGGCATTTGATCGAGTAATTCTTTTTTGCCGTACAAGCATCCAATGCCGGTAGGACCAAAAACTTTATGGGCAGAGAACACATAAAAGTCGGCATCTAAAGCTTGTACATCCACTTCAAAGTGAGCCACCGCCTGCGCGCCATCAATTAACACCTTGGCACCTACAGCATGGGCTTGCTCGATAATCTGTGCAACTGGGTTCACCGTGCCTAAGGCGTTGCTCACATGCACCACACTGACTAGCTTCACTTTAGGGGATAACATATCCGCAAAAGCATTCATGTCTAATTCGCCAGCTTCGCTCACTGGAATCACTTTAAGCACGGCACCTGTGCGCTCGCACAACATTTGCCAAGGCACGATGTTAGCGTGGTGTTCCATGGCCGTGACGATGATCTCATCGCCGGCATGAATAAACGCCGCGCCAAAACTTTGCGCTACGATATTAATGCTTTCTGTGGTGCCGCGAGTCCAAATAATTTCTTCGCTGTGCTTGGCATTGATAAACGTTTGCACCGCCTGACGGGCATTTTCAAAATCCACCGTGGCACGATCCGCAAGGGTGTGAGCGCCGCGATGCACATTACTGTTATCTTGGCGGTAATAATGATTCACCGCGTCAATCACCACATTGGGTTTTTGCGTGGTGGCACCGTTATCCAAATACACTAACGGCTTACCTTGAATCTCTTGATTCAAGATTGGAAATTGTTCGCGAATGGCAAGGGCATCAAAGCTCATGATTACGCTCCTGCCTCTTCATGCAAAATATGCTGAGTTAACGCACGATCACTGCTGAATTGTTGTGCCAACAAAGGACGTAAAGCAACACGTAACGATTCCAATGGAATGCTATCTAACAATTCATTGATAAAGCCAAAGCTCAACATGATGTCCGCTTCCTGGGCACTGATACCACGACTCTGCAAATAAAACTTCGCGGTTTCATTAAGCTGCGCCACCGTAGCACCGTGGGCACAACGTACGTCATCGGCGTAAATTTCTAGCTCAGGCTTAGTATTGATTTGCGCTTTATCACTCAACAACAAATTCTTATTGCTCAGTTCTGCCAAGGTTTTTTGTGCATCCGGATGAATATGGATGCGCCCGTTAAACACGGCTTTGGATTGATCCGCCATAATGCCACGGTAGGTTTCATCCGTGGTGCAGTTCGGTGCCTTGTGCTCAATGTAGCTGTGAATATCCACATGCTGATCATGCTTAGGCAAGTACACACCTTTCATTTCACAGTGACTGCCGCCCACATTGTGATTCACTAACACATCTAGGCGTTTTATTTTGCCACCCAATAACACTTGATAACTGTTGAACTGACTGTCGCGAGCCAAGTCCACGTACACACCACCAAAGTGCAAACTGGTTTCGTGCTCTTTATGTAAACGATAGTGTTGCAGTTGCGCACCGTTACCCACTACCGCTTCCGTCACTTGATTCAATAACACGTCTTGCTCAGCATCGGTAGAGACAAACTGCTCAATCACAGTGGCTTGTGCCAATTGATCCAGCACCACCAAGCAGCGATTAAATGCCGTCGCGGCCTGACCTTGTGGCGTAGTCACGTTCACAATATGAATAGGCTGCGTTAGCTGAGTATTTTTTTCCACATACACAAACACGCCATCTTGAACCTGGGCGTTATTTAATGCGGT
>JBFEWA010000261.1:0-4785 GCA_041546605.1 Bermanella sp. | reverse complement strand
TTCATTGTTGCCTACACTGGTACAGCTACTGGTCTTACCATGACTTGTAATACTGGTAACTTGGATGACAAGTACTTGCCGACTGCATGTCGATAACTGGTAATCGGTGACGTTAAGGCGCAAGGATTTATTTCAGGCTTTAGCTGACCCGGTATATCGCAAAGGCCTCGACAAAATGTCGGGGCCTTTTTTATTTAGGTAAGACTCAGGCTGAATCGCCACCAGTTCTCTAGACACTTTTCAGTCGTTCTTGGTGACGCTTGTCAGACTCCTTTGGGCGCGTCGCCTCCTGGAATGTCGGCCGTACGTCCAGAGCTTGCCACCCTTGGCCCGGTCGCGAAGGATCAGGTCGTAGATCCACTGCCGACTAACCCGAAGCTCGCCCATTCGAGCCATCAGGCCAGCGATCTGGTCCGGACTCCAACGCTTGCGGATCAGTCGGCTCACCCAGGCGATCAACGACGACGCCCGCTTGTGGGCCTTGGCCGCCTGCCGTCTTCGTTGATCGCTGCGTTGTTGCGCCTGTGATGCCTGGTAGTTCCCGGTGGTTCCGTTGCGACGTAGCTCCCGGCGATGGTACCGTTGTTGACAGCCAAGCATCGCAGCAATCTGGCGTTGGTTCTTACCCGCCACAAGTAAGGCGGAAATCTGGTATCGTTGTTCCTGGGTCAGTTGTCGGTATCCCATCACTGCTTCACTTTGGTCGGTAAAGCGAATGAGGGAACCGGCAACGGCTCTCCTTTCTCTACCTCGTTATCCCAAAGTGCTGCGGTTATTATCTGAATTCAGGACTAAAGGGGTTACGAAGCACCTCAATGTCATCGATAATGCCCTTATCCAGCAGCTTCCCAGATTTTATAGATTTTCCGGCTGATTTCCTCAATCATGAGTAGTGGCAGGAAGCTTTCCGAAACCACATTTGCATGACAGTTCCCGCGACGACTCATGCTAGACTTCAACCCTCGACCCTACAGGAAACCTCTAAATTTAAGACTAGTATTTTTCTGAATGAATCAGAGTTTCCTGTGTCAGTCTGCACCACTAGGAAGCCATCAACAAGGCATCCAGAACCAGATCTGTATGTAGACCCCTTCTCAATTTCATGGATTATCCAACAACATCCCAACAATGTGCAAAAAACCAAGTATACTAGGTCACTTACATATCAGCTGACATATGAGGGACATTATCAAATGCGTGCAAAGCGTTTCATCGCTAGTTCTTTTGCACGAACTTTGGAAACAGTCGTCTCGATCATAGCCGGCCTCATCATGATGCCTTTGATGATCCGACTACTGGGTGAGGATCTCTACGGAATCTGGATTGTTATTGGCAGTATTGTCGGATCGCTATACCTTTTCGATATCGGCATGGCGTCTTCCGTTACCCGGTTTATCTCCTTCTCGCTCTCTCGGGATGACCGGGAACAAGCCACAAGGGCGGTTTCTACGGCCTTCGCCATCTATTCCTGCCTTGCCCTTATTGTGTTCACTGCCAGTGTCATCATTGCCTTTTTTTCCGGCTACATCGTCGAAAACCCGGACAATACCCGGCTGGTACAAATACTTATCATCATCGTCGGTATGAATGTTGCGGTGGAATTTCCATTCAAGAGCTACGCCGGTATAGCAGGGTACCACCTTCGCCACGACCTAATGTCCTACTCTCGCATTATCTTCAGGGTACTGAGTGCCACAATCACAGCCTACCTCCTGTTCGCAGGGCATCAGTTGATTGCGATAGCTTTGGTTCAGTTGACGTCCTCACTTCTCTCCAATATTGTGTTCCGCTACATTGCCCACTATCTAGAACCCGAGCTTAACGTTAGGTTGGGCAGCGTTAACAAAACGACATTCAAGGAGATTTTCGGGTTCAGTGGCTGGAGCTTTATGATCGACCTGACTCGCATGCTCAAGGAGCGAGGAGACGTCTGGATGGTTGCTGCTTTTACATCGCCAGCACTCCTGACTGTCTATTACGTTGGCGTGCGCCTGGTCGAGTATTCAAATCAGCTTCTCTACAAGGCGTTTGGGTTTACCCTACCACTTTATACCGAAGCTATTGCAAGAGACGACCATAAGGAACTTGAACGGAAGGTAAAGCTCTTCCTCCGTCTTAACACATTGGTATCGGGTCTTGTTCTTATAGGTGCGGCATTGTTTGGTCACGACGTGATAAGACTCTGGATGGGTATTAAGTTCAATGCGTCGGATGCCACTATGGTTTTTATTGTTCTGCTGTCAGCCAAACTTTTGGTATTCACTACCAATCCATTCGCCAATGTTCTCTTTGCCATGGCCAAGCATCGTTACCAGGCTTACATTTCCGGAGTTGAAGCAACCATCTCCCTCGCACTCATTCCAATATTCATGAACCTTTTGAATAATCCTCTACTTGCTGCCGCTATTGCCATAGGACTTCCCTTTACCGTTACAAGAACACTCATAATTCCGTTAATCGTACAACGAAATTCCGAACTAAGCATACTGATGCTCTACAAAACTTTGCTCCAGCTTTTAATTCCTATTACTATATTTGGCTGCCTATTCCACCTAGTACTAACGTCTATTGCTCCAACTGAAATGACACTCATGGAGTTACTAAGCTCTTTAACAATATTCGGGTTTGGATATAGTGTTTTTGTTTTTCTGGCACTGTTGACTAAGGATGAGCGTCGACTGCTAATCGAAGGATTAGGGATTAGTTGGAAAACTAATGCGTAAACCACACCATTTAATCAAAGTTTGGATTTCACCATCAATTGATACAAACTTGCTGGCAATAGCGACTTGATCACGCCCTTAAAAGCAGCAAGGGTTGGCCAACTGGTGAATGAACGAGCGAATGCCGCCCGGGCCTGAATCCGGTTGCCCTGTTCATGGAACAGAATATAGCCAATTTTTAGCAAGCTTCTCGCGCGCCATTTCTTGGCTTCACGCCTGATTTCCCGATCAGGCGAACTCGACAGGACCTTTTCGGCAACCCTCACACGTTCACGGAACTGCTCAACCTCGCGTTGTTTAGATACGCTACCCGGCACATCACGGTAAAGATAAAACACTTCGCTGCGGTAGATTATGGGGCCAAGTTGAGCCAGGCGAATCCACATATCGCGGTCGTCGAGATTTTTCATTGACTCGTCAAAACTTCCAGCCCGGATCAACGCTTCTCGGCGAGCAATAACGCTAGATGTACCCACATAATTGGATTGTAATAAGGTGCGAACCGCATCAAATGACGATAAAATCCAAGCCCCCCTAGTAAGTTCGTTGTTGAGCACTTCTTGCAAATCCCTATAACGATCGATGTTACGCCCTATCCTGACATTTAGTTCAGAATCCGTTACATCGAAATTTCCGCACGCCATTGTTGCTTCCGGATTTGCCTCCATCTGCTCCAAAGTAGGTAATAGTTGGGAGGAGACAACAACATCATCAGCATCAAGAAACAGTACAAACTCTCCTGAGGCTTCGGATAACCCTCTATTGCGTGGAGAGGCCGGACCTCCTGAATTATCCTGCCTAAAGTACCTGATCCGGTTGCTTTCCAGGTAAGGAGACAAAGTGTGAGATAGGTTATCGGTCGAGCCATCATCGACAACGATCACTTCCTTGCTTACGGTAGAATCTGATAATACAGAGTCTAAGGTTTGCCCTATCAAGCCTGCACAATTATACGCCGGAATAACAACTGACAATTTCACGGAAAATTCCTGAAAATTTTAGACATCATTAAAGTTTCACTAACCTAAACAGCCCAACGTTCACACCACATAGAAAAAATTAACAGCGCCCAAGTTTTTGAATCATTGGAGTTTTTATAGGCTTGAACCTGATCCGGATTAAGAAACTTAGAAATCCTGCTATCTTTGGAAAAATAAAAATCCTTCGCATCATCTAAAGAAGGCGAAGTGAGCCAACCCTCAATGGGTGAACCAAAACCTTGTTTAGAGCGATATTTAATTCTATCTGGCCATTGTTTAGCAAAAGCCGTTCTTAGTATGATTTTGTCGGATTTTTTGTCTAATTTAAGTCGGCCAGGTAGAGATATTACATACTCAGCCAACTCTTTATCAAGAAATGGAGACCTGAGCTCAAGACCGTTGGCCATAGATGCTCGATCAGTTTTAACCAGAATATCTCCTACCATATAGTCTGATAAATCTACTTTTAACGCGTCATTAAAATCTAACAACCTACCACTACCATCAAACCAACGTTCTAAATTATCTGATGTTTTTTTAACACCTAATTTGCTAATTTCTTTATCTGAAAAAAACCAGTACAAATCGTCAACAGAAGAATTTACATCTCTTTCAAGAACAACATTTTTTAACGCATAATACCTATGGATATTTAATGCTTTTTTCGAAAAAGATTTTAAAATACCACTGACAATATAAAGCGCAAGTGTGCGAAAATAATTTGAATTACCAAATATCGCCTGGTAAACCAACGGCCTATACTTCCACGTATATCCACCGAATAACTCATCAGCACCATCACCTGTTAGAGCCACCTTACAATGTTTACTAGCCTCTTTACATATTTGATAGGTTGGTACACTTGACGAGTCTGCAAATGGCTCATCGTAAACAAACGAAAGGTTTTTAAGAATTTCCAACAAGTCAAAAGGCTCTTCATATAGCTCTATATGATTTGTACCATATATTTCTGCTATTGTTTTGGCATATTCACCTTCGTCAAATCCACTTTTAAACCTATATGACATTGTCATAAGATCAGGTTTAATTGAAGAAGCAACGGATACAACGGAACTGGAATC
>JBFEWA010000263.1:0-4782 GCA_041546605.1 Bermanella sp. | reverse complement strand
GTCACCTTGGTAGATGCACACTCATCCGTAGCCGATGGTGCATCAGGTAATGCTCAGGGAGTGCTCTATGCGAAACTGGCCAGTAAAATGAATCCACAAAGTGAATTTTACTTATCCGGTTATTTGTATAGTTTGCAGCAACTCAAGCTGACACTAAAAAACAGTCTAGACTGGCATAACTGCGGCGTTATTCAGTTGGCGTTTAATGAAAAAGAGCACGCTCGCCAACAACAATTTATAGAAAAAAACACATTAGATAGTGTGCTCAGCTGGGTATCACCAGAGCAAGCCTCTGAACTGGCAGGCATTCCCATAACCCAAGGTGGTTTGTATTTTCATGACGGGGCTTGGGTGTATCCCACTGCGTGGTGCAAAGCACTCGTACAACACCCAAACATTACTTTTTTGAACAACACTCGCTTACAACAGCTTAAGCAAGATGATTCACAAGCTTGGGAATTACAACTGCTCACAAACACAGAAACAGGCACAAACACGCTTAACTTAAATGCCAATGCCGTGGTTTTATGCAACGCCCATGAAGCGCAAGCGTTCACCCAGTTAAACTTTTTACCGACACAACCCATTGCTGGGCAAGTATCAAACATTCAACAGACTCAGGTTCAACTCAACACTGTGCTATGTGGTGACAGTTATGTCACCCCCACCCATAACCAGCAATTAAATTTTGGCGCCAGTTATCGACTGAAATCCGCTAACACGGAGATTACCCAAGCGGACAATCAACATAACCTAGAAAAACTGGCAGATAACTTTCCTGCGGTTCATTCCCAATTAACATCCACGCAAACCATTGAAGGACGGGCATCGGTTCGTTGCAGTACACCGGATTACTTCCCAGTGGTAGGAGCTGTGTGCGATAGCCAGTCATTCAAACAACGCTTTGCCAATTTGCAAAAAAGTAAGAAATGGCGGTTTTATGCAACCGCGCCTTTTTTACACGGGCTGTATGTGAATCTTGGACATGGTTCGCGAGGGTTAAGCTCAGCCCCTTTATGCGCTGAACTGATTGCGGCACAACTGAATAACGAGCCTTGGCCCATGTGTAAGCGTCATGCACACATGTTGAGCCCAAATCGATTTCTTGTGAATCAAATCATTAAGGGTGAGTAGTTATTGGTCGTTAGCCGCTTTATCGCGAGGCTGACGAATAGGCAACACTAGGTTTCTGGCGCACATGGGGTTATGGCGAATGGCAATCATCACTTCGGATATTTGCTCGCATTGCGCCCGTGTGGCGGCCAATTGAAGTTGAAGATCATCGGCACAAGAGAACAAATCCTTGATCACCTTACGAAACCGATATGCATGTAGTTGGGTCATGCTTGCCTCCTTTGCGGCTTATACTTCAGATTAGTCCTGAAAACCTAAGCTGCGCCAGCAAACATAACGAAATAGGCTAACTAAGTTGGTCTTTATGCAAAATACCAACAGACTGAGTGTCGTGATCAAACACGATGACCGCGTCACCCCGCTCGATTTGAGCACGCACTTGCAAGTATTTTTGCTCAAATGTGTACTCTTCTTGGCCGTAATCCGTGCCTTCACGATTAATAAAGGACTCGATGACGCCATCTAAGGCCTCAGTGCTGAGCTGAGTGTAAGGGATAGGGGTATATTGGTAGTCTTGGCTCACACATCACCTAATGGCAATTACTTCATGAACGCGGCTTCGCGCTCCCATTCACATTTCACACGAATATCGCCACTGTTAGGCACATGACAGCCACGACCAGTGGGCTCCCAATGAAAGGTGTGCTTACCGCTGAGTTCTGTTTCTAGATGCACAGTGGCGCTAACCCAATACATTTTGCTCAGCAGTTCTTCGAACTTCTGCATCCAACGTTCCCATTCGTATTCGATGGCTCTATACGACGCGCCAAAATGAATGAGCTGAGTATGATAGGCACCGCTAAACACATCAAACCCAGGTAACGTGAACATATCACCACATAAAAATGGCGAGTTCACATCAAAGGTTTGGGGTAAATCCAATAACGAAGCACTATTAACCATACGGCGACGCTCTGCATCCATTTCTGGAGAAGAGGGAACATCCTTGATAATGCCGTATACGATTGATTCTTGATCCACTACAGACCTTTCCTTTTCTGATCCTTGCTCGGTATTAAATACCAAAACGCCCAATAAATCGACTGACTGTATTTAACCAAACACTGAGCGCCAAAAGCGTGATTCATCTAACTCTTTCTGACAATTTTGTAATTGAACACGATACATATCGCTGCGCTTCTTCACCTTACTGGCCACTTTCAGCAGCCAAGGCTTATTGCGATAGGTTTGACGCTCAAATCCACCCTGCCCTTCGTGATAAGCCAGATACAAGCTGTAAGCATCATGAGGGTTTACCTTATTACGAATCAGGGTTTTATGGTTATACCAACCAATAAAGTCCACCGCATCTTCAAAATCATCCCGATCAGCGCCCCAATTCTCCGTTTGCTTTTGATATTCATACCAGGTGCCATCTAATGCTTGCGCATAACCATAGGCACTGGAAGCGCGGCCGGTGGGAATAATCCATAAAAACCATTGCCAAGGTGGGCGCGCATCATCAATAAATTTGGATTCCTGATGAATAAACGCCATGGTCACATGATGTGGAATGCGCCAACGCTCATACACCTCATCGGCGGCCAAATACCAGTCGTAATACTCATCATAAATGGAGCACACATTATCAATGTTTTGTGGTGGTGCCGTCGTACATGCCCCCAACAACACCAACATGAATATTGACAGGCCTCTAACCAGCATGCTCAATTCCATGTTCGTGAAGCAAGGCAAGGAACGCCACTTCGTCTAAAATTAAAATATTCAAATCTTGCGCCTTTGTGAGTTTGGAACCTGCTTTTTCACCGGCCACCAATCCTGAGGTTTTAGCACTCACACTGCCTGCCACTTTTGCCCCTAAACGCTGCAAATAATCCTTGGCTTGGTCACGCCCCATGCTAGCCAATGTACCTGTGACCACAAAGGTTTGACCAGATAGCGGCAATTCACTGGTGTCTTTTTTCTCAATCTGCGGCCAAGTAATACCAATACCCAATAAACCATCTATGATTTTTTGGTTATGGAGCTCCGCAAAGAAACTCAAAATATGCTTGGCCACAATGGGGCCCACATCATCCACCTCTAATAAAGCATCGAGATCTGCTTTCACCAGTGCGCGTAAATCTAAAAAGTGATTCACTAAATTTTGTGCCGTGGCCACACCCACTTCGCGAATACCCAAGGCGTATAAAAATTTGGCCAATGTGGTTTGCTTACTGGCTTCGATGGCATCCAATAAATTTTGCGCCGACTTTTCTGCCATGCGCTCAAGATTGGCCACCTCTTCAAGCTTCAATGAATACAAGTCTAAAAACGATTCGATTAAGCCTTCATCCACCAATTGCTCAACTAGCTTATCCCCTAAACCATCAATATCCATGGCCTTACGGGAAGCAAAATGCTTTATGGCTTCTTTACGTTGCGCCGCACACACTAAGCCGCCACTGCAACGAGCCACTGCTTCCCCTTCGATGCGCTCAATATGTGAATCACACACAGGGCAGGCTTTAGGAAATAGAATGGCTTGAGCGTTTTCTGGACGTTTATCTTGCACAACACTAACAATCTGAGGAATCACATCTCCAGCACGGCGGATGACAACCGTATCGCCAATGTGCACATCTAAACGCTCGATTTCATCCATATTATGCAAGGTCGCATTTGAAACCGTCACACCACCTACAAATACAGGCTCTAAACGAGCAACCGGTGTAATGGCTCCGGTACGACCTACTTGGAATTCCACATCTTTCAGTAAGGTCATTTCTTCTTGCGCGGGAAATTTATGGGCAATGGCCCAACGGGGTGCTCGGGATACAAAGCCTAGCTGCTGCTGCAAATTAATGTCATCAACTTTGAATACAATACCATCAATTTCATAGGCTAAGTCATTACGCTTTTGCGCAAGGTTTTCGTAATACGCTAAACAACCCTCAATGCCATCCACCACTTTCATTTCAGGATTAATCTTAAAACCCCACGTTGAAAATAAGTGCAAAATAGCACTATGGGTTTGCGGCATATCTGCACCATCTGCTCGTCCTAGACTGTAACAGCAAAATTCTAATGGACGCGAAGCGGTAATTTTAGGATCTAACTGACGCAAGCTGCCGGCTGCTGCATTACGGGGATTCACAAATAGCTTTTCATCATTGGCCCGCGCTTTTTCATTAAACGCCTCAAAGCCTTTTTTGGGCATATACACTTCACCGCGCACTTCCAATACAGGCGGAAAGTTATCCCCTAATAGCTTTAGAGGAATGCTAGGCACAGTACGAATATTTTGCGTGATATTTTCACCTACAGCCCCATCTCCACGAGTAGCCGCGCGCACCAATATTCCATCTTCATATAATAAGCTCACCGCAATGCCATCAAGCTTAGGCTCACAAGCATATGAAACAGTATCCGTTTTTCTTAAACGCTCGATAATTCGGCGATTAAAATCCCGCATATCTTGTTCATTGAATGCATTATCCAAACTTAACATGGGCACTTCATGGGTCACCTGCTCGAAATGAGAAAGTGGCGCCGCCCCAACCCTTTGTGTAGGTGAATCAGGGGTTAATAGTTGCGGGTACTGAGTTTCGAGTTCTTTTAAGCGATGGAACAGGCGGTCGTATTCAGCATCCGGAAGCTGTGGATCATCCAGAACATAATACTGATAATTGGCAAGATTTAATTGGG
>JBFEWA010000158.1:0-7045 GCA_041546605.1 Bermanella sp. | reverse complement strand
ACCATGGTGATGATGCGACTGCCGCCGGGGGTGCCTAGGATGGCAAGGCTGTCATTACTTTCAACAAAGCTTGGGGTCATGCTCGACAGTGGACGTTTGCCTGGGGCAATGGCATTGGCTTCGTTACCCACTAAGCCGTAAGCGTTGGGCGTGCCTGGCTTCGACGAGAAGTCATCCATTTCATTATTTAATAGCACCCCAGTGCTACCTGATAAAAAGGCGCTACCAAACGGCAGATTAATACTTAAGGTGGCGCTGACACGGTTGCCTTGTTTATCCAGCACACTTAGATGCGTGGTGTGAAAGCCTTCGAGAATTTGTACTTGTGAACCCAAGGTTTTGCTGTCAGTGGCTTGGTTCATGTTGATGCTCGCGGCTAACTTGGCGTTATAGTTGGCATCAAGTAACTTGCTCTGTGGCACGTCTACAAAATCTGGGTCACCTAAATAATGGGCGCGGTCAAAATAGGCGCGGCGCATGACTTCGGCTAATAAGTGGGTTTGATCCACTTCGTTTAATTGTTTCCAGTCCCATTTGTTGTGCACACTTTCTAGCATGCTCAACATTTGCGCGATGGCGATGCCTCCTGAGCTTGGTGGGGGAGCCGAAATGATGGTGTAATCTTGATAATTAGACTCAATCGGAGCGCGTTCAATCACTTGGTACTGGGCCAAGTCTTCCAGTTGCCAAATGCCTCCGGCTTGTTGCACATCGTTGACTAATTGTTTGGCCACGTCCCCTTTATAAAAACCATCAAATCCGTCATCGGCAATGGCTTGTAATGTGTTGGCCAGTTGCGGTTGTTTGATCATAAATCCCGGTTGTGGAATGTCACCATTGTGTAAAAACGTGGCAGCAGCTTGCGGGTATTGGTTTAATGCATTTTTACGAAAGCCTGCCAATTTGGCGTAATGATGATCGGTGGTGAAGCCTTCATTGGCCACTTTAATGGCGGCGGCTAAGGACTGTTTTAAGGGCAGCTCGCCATAGTGTTGTGCAAGGTGTGCAAACGCCGCCGCTTGTCCAGGAATAGCTGCTGCCATGGGGCCATCAATGGAAAGCTTAGGAATGATATTGCCATCAGCGTCTAGGTACATATCACGGTGGGCTTTTAATGGGGCTTTCTCGCGGGCATCCACAAAAATATTTTTGTTCTGCTTGCTGTCGTGCAGTAACCAAAAACCACCGCCACCCATGCCGGCGCTGTAAGGTTCTACCACGGCCAATACGGCTGCAGTGGCGATGGCTGCATCAAAGGCATTGCCTCCTGCGTTTAAGATATCAATACCTGCTTGTGTGGCCAGTGGGTGGGCCGAGGTCACTGCACCTTTATGTTGGGGTGGCGTAGAGTTAACAGATGAAGCATCGCCACAGGCAATGAGGGTAAGACTTAAACTGAGTGCGAGAAAATGTTTCATGACTGGCCCAATTAAATGAATGGGTGTTATCTAAGCATAAATAAACGGGCGCGTCAGGTTATGGCTGCGTTGGAAAAATCCGTTGCGTGCAGGCATAAAAAAAACCGCTGGATGAAAGCAGCGGTTTTTGATGGAAAGGCTCAACCTTAAGCGGTGAGTTTTTCGTACTTTTCCATTAACTCTTCTTGGGTTTCTTCGTGCTCAGGGTCAAGTGGAATGCAATCCACCGGGCATACAAGCTGACATTGAGGTTCATCATAATGACCCACACACTCGGTGCATTTATTTGGATCGATTACGTAGATCTCTTCCCCTTCACTGATGGCTTCATTGGGACATTCTGGTTCGCAAACGTCACAGTTGATGCAGTCATCGGTAATCATTAAGGCCATAATTTACTCCTTAGAATCATGGGATTCTAAACAACAGCTTAATCTATTTGCCAAATTTCTCTAGCAAGTGTTTTTCAACCACAGGATGTACGAATTTCTTCACATCCCCACTTAAACGCGCGATTTCACGAATCAAGGTAGAGCTGATGTACGAGTGGCGCTCATCTGGGGTGAGGAAAACGGTTTCTACATCCGGGGCCAGTGCGCGGTTCATATTGGCGAGTTGGAATTCGTATTCGAAATCCGACACGGCGCGTAAGCCACGTAATAGAACCTGTGCATTTTGTTCTTTTACAAAATGGGCCAGTAGGGTGTTAAAACCCACCACTTCTACATTCTTAATGTGTCCCAGAACCTCACGTGCGAGCTCACAACGCATTTCAAGATCAAACAAAGGCTTCTTGTTTGGGCTTTCTGCAATGGCGACCACCACATGATCAAACATGCGTGCCGCGCGCTCTACGAGGTCGGTATGACCATTAGTAATCGGGTCAAACGTTCCGGGATAGATAACTTTTGTCATGAAATCTGCCTTGGGGCGGGATACTAGGGCGGCATGGTAATCAATTTATCCACGGCACTCAACTGAATGCCGTGGCTAAGATTAGGCGGTTTTGATGGTGCTGGCCAGTTGCGAGGCTTGTTTCAGTGCCAAACCGTAGATGGATAACTGAGGATTGGCGCCAATACTGGTGGGAAACACTGAGCCATCGATGATGTACAGGTTATCCGCATGGTGGAAGCGTCCTTGGCTGTTCACCACGGAAGACGTCATATCTTCCCCCATGGTACAGCCACCCATGAGGTGGGCCGTCATAATGCGTTGGCGGTGCAGTTCTTGGGGCAGTGCGTCGATGGCGGCCTTACATTCTTTTAGGCTTGTATAGAATTTTGCATCGTGATGCAGGGGCATGACGCTTTTCGCACCGGCGGCAAATTGCACTTCCGCCATCACATGATGGGCTTTGCGTAAGCCCTGCCAGATGTAATCGGTAATGGGGTAGTCCAATACGGGCTTGCCGCCATGATCCAGTTCCACCGTGCCGCCTTGACTGTCTTCATCAAAGCCGTCTCGTAACAGCGCAATGGTGCCTTGCAGGTTGGGCAGACTCTCCATGGTGTCGGTTAAACGCATGCCGTGAAACCCTGTGATTTGGGCGCCCATGGCGGGTTGCATGGGTGGTACTTCTAATTTAAAGCCAATGCCCCCTTCTGTATTCCATTGAAACTGGTCGGAATAAATGGATTGGGGCGCCCCATAAAATGGGTTCACTTCTTTATCCATTTTCGCCAAGTTGCCATTTACAGGGTGAATGGTAGTGCGCTTACCAATGCGACCATGTGGGTCCGGTGCGTTTGAGCGTAATAATAAGCCTGGATTATTAATGGCACCGCCAGCCAATACGATGTGCGGCGCTTTGAACGTAAGGCGAATACCGGTTGGGGTGTTGCCATCGGCACCTAAGGCTAAGCATTCAACGGATTCTGCCTTGTGTTCAGAGAAAACAATGCGATCGGCACTGCAACGATAAAATAAACGCGCGCCATTTTTTAAGGCTTCCGGCACGGTGGTGACTAACATGCTTTGTTTGGCATTGGTGGGGCAGCCAGTTCCGCAATAGCCAAGATTCCAGCAGCCCGTCACGTTGCGTGGAATCACCGCCCAGCTCCACTGCTTGGCTTCGCAACCTAATTTTAGTGTGTCGTTGTTGGCATTAGGTGGCATGGCCCACTTTTCAACATTTAAGCGTTTTTCCATTTGCTCAAAATAAGGCTGCATGACGCTGGGCTCGAACCCTTTTACACCATGGTGCTGTTGCCAATGCTCAAGAGTTGGGTTGGGTGTGCGAAAGCTGGAGGTCCAGTTCACCACCGTGGTGCCGCCCACGGCGCGACCTTGGAAAATACTGATGGCACCGTCTTTGGTGGCGCGACCAGCCCCTTCTTGATAAAGATCGCCATAGGCTTGTAGCTCATCCATGTTGAAGTTATCTGAGGTGAACAAGCCACCTTCTTCAATCATGACAACGTTTAAGCCTGCTTGGCTGAGCACTTCGGCGCTGACGCCACCACCGGCACCTGTGCCTATGATGATGACATCCGCTTCTATAATTTGATGATTTTCTAACTTGCCAGCGTCGGTAATATCCCAGTTTTCACTTTGGGCGCGCTGCTTAAAAATATCGGGTATGGCCATGGTTCTTGTTATCCGCCATGTAAATTATGATTTGGTAATGAGAATGTCTGGGTACAACGGACCGGGGTAACCCACTTGCGGCCAGGCCGCGGCTTGGCCGTACCAAGAAGCGCACATGAGTTTATTCAAACCATTAAAGGCGAGGTTAAATAATCCCACTGAACTGTCGCGCCAACGGTTTAAGAAATTATCGATTTCTTCGAACGATGCGTTTTCCCATTTGCTCCACACACCTGTGGTTAAGCCGCGACTCAACCCGAAATTTAATAGATTAAATAAATCCATCATTTGTTTGCTGTTGTGTGGGCCCAATTTGAAAATGGCCGTGTCGATGGTTTGCAGTATGTTGCTAATGGCTTGCTGTTTAGCTACGGCTTCTGTGGGTAAGCTGCCTTTCAACATGACAGGGGCAATGGCCGTCAAAAAAAGTCGATCACTGTCACGTAAGGTCTTCCACTCACTGTTTGCAGAAAGTGATTCAGTACAACCGGTCAGTGTCGCAGTTAAAGAAGTAGCAGTAAGGGCCGCCGAGCTGGCGGCTCCTAATTTTAAAAAATCACGTCTATTCATTGTTATTGTCAGTGATTAGCGAATGATGAATTTATAAATTAAACGGTGCACTAAGCGACCGTGAGGTGCATGAATAAATTTGCCACTGTTGAAGCGACCTTTTTTATGCACAGACTTGGCATGGCTCAAAGACATAAAACCTTCACGGCCATGGTAAGCCCCGATTCCCGAATCGCCCACGCCACCAAATGGCATATCATCTTGGGCGATATGGGTTAAACAATCGTTAATGGCCACACCACCGGCGTGGGTGTTACGTAATACGTATTCATGCTCATCACCGTTATGGCTGAACAAGTACAATGCTAACGGGCGAGGGTGCTCATTAATGTATTGCAGTGCTTCGTCCAAGTTGTCGTAACTTAAGATTGGTAATAGCGGGCCGAAAATCTCATCCTGCATGATCACCATGTCTTCTGTGGTGTTGGTCAAGAGCGTTAATGGAATCTTGCGTGTGCCAGAGAAATCTTCGTTAGCGTGATTCAAAGGCTCAATGGTGGCACCTTTTTCTTCGGCATCTTTTAGGTAGCTTTGTAGACGATTAAATTGACGCTCATTCACAACCGCTGTGTAGTCGTTGTTATCGCGCAATGTCGGGAATGATTTTTGGTAAGCCGCTTTAATCTCGGCTTTTAGTTCTTCTACTGAGTGGCTCGGGCACAAAATGTAATCCGGAGCGATACACGTTTGCCCCGCGTTGGTGGCTTTACCAAATACAATGCTTTCAGCTGCGCCTTTAAGGGTGCCTTTGTCGGTAATGATGCAAGGGCTCTTACCGCCTAGCTCTAGTGTTACCGGTACTAGGTTTTTACCGGCTGCGCTCATGACATGGCGACCCACTGCGGTGGAGCCAGTAAACAATAAATGATCCCAGTGCAGGTTAGAGAATTCGGCACCTACTTGTGCTTCCCCTAATACGATAGCCACTTGGTCTTCATTAAAGGCCGACGCAAACATACGTTGCATCACCGCGTTAGTGGCCGGGGTGAATTCAGAAAGTTTAATCACCGCGCGGTTACCGGCTGCCAGAGCAGCCGCCAGTGGCGCCGCGGCTAATTGAATTGGGTAGTTCCAAGGCACCATGATACCCACCACCCCTTTAGGCTGGTAATGCACCTTGTTAGAAGCCGGAGCAAACAGCGCGCTTACGTGGCGGCGGCTTGGCTTCATCCATTTTTTAAGGTTTTTGCGGTTATACTTGATGCCCTCTAGGGTCACCATGATTTCCGCCAGTAAGGTCTCATCTTTAGAGCGGCAGCTGAAGTCGGTGTTCATGGCTTCGGCTAACTCGTCTTTATACTCACGCAGGATGGCAGACAGCTTGTCTAAATCGTCACGACGCTGTTTGGCACTAGGGTACGGTGCTTTGGCATAAGCGGCTTTTTGCTTAGCGAAAACCTCATGCAAATACGCGATTTGGGCCTGTTCATCGTTCATTTGAGCGGCTGTAGCGACCATCTGTTTATCCTCTTTGAGTGTTCAAGTTTGGGATTTTCATTTATTATTAGAGTTATTACTCTACAGGTCAAATGATTATTTGTCACTCAATGGGCCAAATTTGACCTTTTGCATTGCCTAAGGCCATGAGGATTGCGAAAATGCGCAGCCCTCTTAAAGAGGCCTTGGCATGGATGGCCTGTGGTGAATTCGGTGAATTGAGACCAATAGGAAAGCAGTATGAAAACACGTGACCGTATTATTCAAACGAGCTTAGACCTGTTTAATGAACAGGGCGAACGTAATGTCACGACCAATCATATTGCATCGCATTTAGGCATCAGCCCGGGTAATCTGTATTATCACTTCAAGAACAAGCAGCAGATCATCTTTGATATCTACCTTGAATACGAAGCCAAGGTGGATGCCAACCTACAATTGCCAGAAGGCCGTGAATTAACGGTGAATGATAAGCTGATCTATCTACAGGCTATCTACCAAGGCCTGTGGGATTACCGCTTCATGCACCGTGACTTGCAGCATCTATTGCAAAACGACCCGGAATTACACAAACGCTATAACGCATTCTTTAAGCGTTGTTTAAGCCGTACCGAAATGATCTACATGGCACTACGCAGTGCAGGTATCCTCGATGCGAATGATGAAGAGCTAAAAGCATTAGCCCTTAATACCTGGATCTTAGTGACCTCGTGGTTTGGTTTTATGCACACCAACTTACTTATCAGTGGCCATGAAGAATCTCGTGAATTACTAAACGCGGGTATTTATCAAATCTTCGCCTTAGAGCGCCCTTATCTAACCGAGCCATACAAAGAGCCGGTTGCCAATATTGCAGCTCAGTTGAGTAAATCCTTAGATCAGCTGTCTGCGTTGCCTTAAATGACTTAGAGTTCCTATAAAAATAGATTTTAATCTGTAATAATCTCGTCGTTTTACAAGGAGTGTGAGATGTCGAGATTTTTTAGCCTTTCTGTAGTTGTTTTTGTATATTTCTTTTCAGAACATACGTT
>JBFEWA010000433.1:0-2381 GCA_041546605.1 Bermanella sp. | reverse complement strand
CATTGTGCAATCACTTAGTGGCAGTATGGCAGTGGACTTTGATCGAGGCAGTGTCACTGGCAATCTCACACTACAAACCAGTGCCAACCCGACTCTAGGTAGCTTAGGCAGCAGCTATGTCCCAGGAGATGTGGCCTCCACATGGAATGTGGATTTCACAGGCTCTATGATCAGTGATGGAACGAAGAAACCGGAATTTCAGACTCAGTCTCTTTCAAATGGCTCCATTAATGGTACTGCAACTCAAATCATTGGCAACGTTGGTGGCATTTTTGTGAAACCCGGTGACACCTTTGCCGGAGGTTATAACCTAGGTACTGCAGATGGATCAAACAAACACGCAGCAGGCGTGTTCTCTATGGATAAACAATAACCTCTTAAATAAAAAAGCCCAGCAATTGCTGGGCTTTTTTATTTGTCGCTATATAAAGGGCTAACGATTGCGAACCTGCGCCACTTCACAACGGCTTAAATTACAGTTCTCTAAGGTTAACCCTGCTGGATTCACACTTAACAAACCAAACTCTTTTTCCTTCGCAAACGACACGGCATAGTGAGGCAATTGCACGTCCGTTAACTGCCAGTAATCAAAACTATGTACGTGACCATGTACCCCTAAATCCACCCCTAAGTCTTTTAATTCCTGACTTAAAGCCAAGTCTTTATCCCATGGTGGAATGTGGCTGAATACTATGGTGTGATCTCGCAACTCATCCCCTTGGGCTTCTTGCGCTAACCAATCTCGATCCGGCACATTGGCAAATTCATATTTATTGTCGTTATAGGCAATAAATTTAGTGTTTTGATAAGTAAAACTGTAATCCTCTGGACCAAATACCTTAGCCCAAATATCAGTGCCAAATGCTAACGCATCATGATTACCGATGACAGCAAAGATAGGCTGTTTGGCTTTTTCCATGGCTTTACATACCCATTCAAATTCCGCCTTGATGCCCGTATCCGCAAGGTCACCCGTCAGTAAAATAAAGTCCACTTCGGCAAAGGTATTCACATGCTCAACAATCTCTTGAAACGCACCTGGATAAGATTGCGGATCACTAATCAACGCTACCTGATAAGTGTCACGTGGGCCTACCTGCTGTTCGTATTGCGCCAGACGCTGAATATTATATTCAATGGCAACTCGCTCAGAGCAATCTGGGTTAGTGGACCAAGGACTTACCTCGTAATTACAACCAGATAACACCAGTGCAAATACCACAAACAAGCTCATACTGGATTTAAATGTAAAATGCTTAAAACCCATAACGCACTCCAAAACCCCAGCTGGTAATACCTTCTAAACCCAAGTAATCATAGTTATCGTTATAAAAGTCCGGTTCACGCACATAACCCAGAAGCCCCACATCCAATACAGACATATCAAAATAGGCCTGTACGCTAGGCGTCACCTGTAAAGATGCTTGATAATTAAACACAATGCGCAAGGCAGATGGGGCGTAATAGCCTTCTGGATAGCGATCAGGCAGAACCAAAAATAAATCCGAATGGTCGCCCACTAAAAAGCCAGCGCCCACGCTAAATGGCTTAAAGGTCATGCCGTTGATGTTCCATTGGGCGCTGTGGTCATAGCGATAACGCAAAGAATACAGCATCATTTCCCTGTGATAGGACAGCTTTGGTACATACCCAGCTCCCACCATGATGTTGTGGCGCTCATGAAAACGAGTTCCATAAGAAGCATGCACCAATCCCATTAAAGAGCCGGATTGCACGTCCACATATTCCTTCATTGACCAGCTAGGTACGGCTAACAAACCCAGCATGACAACCCAAATTATTCGAAACACGACTACCTCGCAAAAACTGGTACAAATGACCATAACTTTTTATTGGGCGCATTTAATCGGATTCATATAAAAGGAACTAGTATCAAAAATGGAACGATTAAATCGAAATATTTGAATAAAGTGTGCAAACCGGCCGCAAAGGCCCATGACACCTCACTTCTTACATGAGACAACGAGGGAACCAGCATTGTTCCATAAAAAGGACAGTCTGTTGTTACACGATTTAACCAGTTGTTACAAATGCTAACAGGGACAACCTGTTAGCAAGACTATCAAATACCCACTATAAGCGTGTGGTTACTAGGACTGAGCCCCGTCACAAGCCAGACTTAACTGCTCTATATCATCGAACAAAAATGTAGGTTCAAGAGAGGCTAAATCCACACCTTGGTGATAGCCCTGCAACAATGCCACGCAGTCTACCCCCGCTTGCTGGGCACACAGGATATCGGAGCGGCTGTCTCCCACCATCAAACAGCTATCCTCCGGTACAGAAAGTTGCTGCAAAATATGTTGTAGCGGCATGGGGCTAGGCTTTTTCTCAGGCAAGCTATCGCCACCCAACACCAT
>JBFEWA010000293.1:0-4356 GCA_041546605.1 Bermanella sp. | reverse complement strand
CGTTCGACGTGGGCTTTATGGATCGTGAATTTGGTTATCTGAATGGGTATCCCAAGACGTCGGATATCTGTTCTGTGCTGGATACCTTGGTTTTGGCTCGTCAGATGCATCCAGGGCAGAGAAATAGCCTTGATGCCTTATGTCGACGCTATGGAATTGATAATAGCCATCGTGAACTGCACGGGGCATTGCTTGACTCCGAAATCCTAGCGGATGTTTACCTGTTAATGACAGGTGGGCAAACCGATTTATCTCTAGATACCAAGGATGAAGATGATGACCAACCAAGTGAGCAAGAGTTATTAAGTCAATTGGTGGTTGACCCTAGTATTGCTGCGAATTTGCCTGTGTATGGGGTAAGCGAGGCGGAAAGCCAAGAGCATAAAGCCTTTTTGGAAATGTTAAGTAAAAAGAGCGAATCCATTTTTTGGAAGTAATTCAATACGGGCGTGAATTGAATCAATGTATTGAGAGTTTGTTAGCGATAGGATGCGGTAATGATAATTATTATAAAAAAACAATTTAGTTTAGTGAGTAATTAAGCTCATATGAATCAAGTTTCTAATATTAGTGTTTCCATTGGTCTGGTTAGAAAAGAACTGGAAACCACTTTACAAAAAGCCGATGGATATTTCTCTCAGTTCTCTGAAAGCTTGGATGCGGCCCATCTAAAGCTGTTTGCTGACGAAATAAACCTTGCCCGCGGAACCTTCAAACTATTGGAGCTAGGCGGTGCAGAAGCACTGGCCACTGAAATGGTTTCTCTGGTTGGCGATGGTGCGGTTAAACAAATGGTGAAAATCGATGCGCTTGGTCGCGCATTGATTGGCCTTACCCAGTATATTTCACTGCTATTGGATCGAGAAGTTGATCATCCGATTCTATTGATCCCTGCTATTAATCTTGTACGCAAAGCGGGTGGTCATAAAGCTTATACTGAATCCCATTTCTTTCAGGTTAATCTGAGACCAAAACTGCCTGAAGTTGAAAAATCTAATCTAAATATCAAACCGCATTTGCCTCGCATTCGCTTAATGTTTCAAGCAGGCTTGTTGCGAGTATTAAAAGACCAAAACCCAGTTGTGGGCTTTAAATTAATCCAGCGCTCTCTGGTTTTGCTTGAGCGTGGTTTGCGTGGCACCTTGGCCTGGCCGTTCTGGTGGTCAAGCTTGGCGGCTCTTCAGGCCATGGTGGATGAAGACTATGAGTTAACCTTGGCGCGACGTATGTTGTTTGCACGCATTGATATTTTGATGCGCACCATGATTAAAAATGGTGTGAAGGTTTTTACTAATCAAATTGCCAATGAGTTGCATAAGGATTTATTGTATATCGTAAGCCTGTCTTCTCAAACGGAAGGATTAATTGGCGAAGTTAAAGCCAGCTATAACATCAAGTCTTTGGTAACTGAGAGCCAGCTAAAAGATGAGCGTAAAATGCTGGCAGGCCCTGATATAGGATCATTTGATACCCTTGCCAAGGCATTTAAAGAAGAAATTAACAGCGTAAAAGAAGCCTTAGATTCCGCAGAAAAAGACCTGTTAGGGGATGAAGATCTTGATGTGCTTAAAGATCGCCTGCAACGAATGTCGAATGTATTGAAGGTTATACATCAGGATGCACTTGGCGAGCGTATTGAAAAACAATTGTCTGCAGTGCGCACTTTGTCTGAATTGCCTGCTGAAGAAAGAGTTACCGTATTAGCTGGTATTGCAGATGCATTACTACAGGTTGAATTGGCCAGTGATAAGTTTGGCCGACAGCCGAGTAAGCAAGCTCAGCAGGAAATCATTGGTGCAGGGCATTATTTTGAAGCAAGAATCGTTTTGTTTGATGAGATACATGCAGGCTTGTCTGTATCGAAGCGAGCCATTGCTGCCTTTGTCGAGAGTAGCGATAAATTACATCTCGCCAATATCACGCAAGCACTGGCTGGTGTAAAAGGCGCCTTGATATTTTTGAATGAAAATCAGTGTGCTGAGATTATCTCCATGGCCATGCGTTATTTGAATGAGCGTGTATTGCCAAGTGATGATGCTGCCGATGAAGCAAGGCTAGAAGTACTGGCAGATGTGTTAACCAGTATTGAATATTACATCGAAACCGCTTCGCAATCGGATGTTTCGGCTAAGGATATTTTGAGTCTTGCAATAAAAAGTATTGCGCAATTGGGTTACAAGGTGGCTTAGAGTGGGTGTTCAGGTTCTTTCTGTTGTTCTCGTTGTCGTTGCTTTGTTAATGATGTATCTGTCTTTTAAGACGCTTTTTAAAAGTGGCTGGTTTATTAAGTGGCTAAAAGGCAGCTTGGGTTTTGTGGCCTTCGGTGTGATGGTTCTAGCCTTGGTGGTTGCCTATAATCTTGTGCTGTATAAGACGGTTGAAGAAGGGCAGGTCATTGCCACATTGCGTTTTATGGAAGTGGCGCCGCAGGAGTTTGATGTAGAGTTGGTGCGCAACGATGAATTGAATAGCCTATATCGAGTTCAGGGTGATCAGTGGCAGCTTGATGTTCGCTTGATTAAAGTGTCAGCTTGGTTTGATGGCGATTTGCCTGCTTATAAGCTGGATCGTCTATCTGGCCGATATCTCTCCCTTGAGCAGGAAAACAATACTCGTCGAACCGCGCACAGCTTGGCTGAGGTTGAATTGGTAGACACCTGGCCTTGGTTTGCTAATAAAGATCTTTTAGGTGTGGTGCAGGCTAAATATGGATCGGCCACGTTTATGCCGATGGCCAATGGAGCGATTTATCAGGTAAGGCTGTTTCATGATGGTTTGGATGCCATAGCGGTCAATGACCAAGCTAAGCAGGCTCTGAATAACTGGTAGAAATTCTAGGCAATAAAAAAGGGGCGTAAGCCCCTTTTTTATTTGGCGATGAATTATTGTGGGAACAATTCACCTAGCTTAGTAGCTAGCATCATGTCGCCTTCAGCACGTAGCTGACCAGCCATGAATGCTTGCATGCCGTCAGTTTCGCCAGTCATGATACCTACTAGAGTTTCAGTGCTCATGATTAGAGTAACAGATGGGTCATCGTTAGTGCCGTTACCGATTTCGAAGCTGCCGTCGTTTACTGCAACGAAGAAATCATCACCATCTTCGATGCTGAATTGGAATACGTTTTCCATGCCAGAAGCAGCATCAGCATTAAATTTTGCCTTCATTTGTTCAATGATGTCAGCAACTGAAGTCATATCGTGATCCTTTGTAGAATGTGAGAAATTGGCCGTGCACTGATTTAACTGGCAGGCTCATATCTGAATGATTCTCAGATATTGTCAGACTAAGCAAGCATGGTAGGGGTGTCAATAGTTAATCATACGATTGTTTGAATTTCTGTTCATAAGTAATCTGGCTATCTGCAAAATCAGGCTAGTGTCGGTTTCATAGAGCCGTTACACTTGCTGAAATTGCTATTTTGAAGGAGTTTTTGTGGAATTTTTATCCGATTATGGTCTGTTTTTGGCCAAAGCCCTGACATTTGTTGTGGTTGTGGCGCTTATTTTAGGACTCGTTGCCAGCGCAGGGCAAAAAGCGAAGCCAGAAAAGCTGAAAGTGCAATATTTGAACAAGAAACTCAAGAAGCTTAAAAAGCGCCTTCAAGAAGAGGTGTTGGATAAAAAGCAGCTTAAAGCCCTGCAAAAAGAAGAAAAGAAAGCCAGTAAAGACACAGCCGATGAATCCAAACCTAAGGTTTATGTGCTTAATTTTAATGGCGACATTAAGGCCAGCCAAAGTGAAAGCTTAAAAGATGAGATCACGGCTTTACTAAGCTTGGGTGATTACATTGATGAGGTGGTGGTTAAGGTTGAAAGCGGCGGTGGTATGGTGCATCAGTATGGCTATGCAGCTTCACAGCTTGATCGCATTAAGGCTCAGGGTATTCCGTTAACCGTTTGCGTGGATAAAGTGGCAGCCAGTGGCGGTTATATGATGGCCGTGGTGGCAGATAAAATCATCGCTGCGCCGTTTTCTGTGATTGGCTCCATTGGTGTGATTGCTCAGCTACCAAACTTTAATCGTTTGCTTAAAAAACACGATGTGGATTTTGAAGTGCATACTGCTGGCGAATACAAGCGTACATTAACTGTGTTTGGTGAAAACACAGATAAAGCCCGTGAAAAATTCAAAGAAGATTTACAGGATGTGCATGTGCTGTTTAAAAACTTCATTCATGGGCACAGACCCAGTGTGGATTTAGATAAGGTGGCAAATGGTGATGTTTGGTATGGCCAGGACGCGTTGAAACAAAACCTAGTTGATGAAGTTTCTACAAGTGATGACTATCTGATGAAACGTTGCGAAGAGGCGGATGTGTATCTGCTTTCCAGTGAGCAGAAAAAACCGTTATTG
>JBFEWA010000070.1:0-11365 GCA_041546605.1 Bermanella sp. | reverse complement strand
GTTGAGGCCCCAGTTGAAGGGAGCATGAAAAACCTTATGGCCCAATTTGGTTGGCGCGTCTGGTAACACTTTTTTACATTCAAAAGAAAATCAAAAAAAGATTGTAAAGAAGTTTACATTCCCTCGATTTTTCGTTCGCATTAGGAATGAATTGGCGCGTTTTGCAGTTGTTTCCATACACCCCACGTCTAACATGAAGAAGCCACATTAATAATAAAAAGGTGATTTATGTTTGGACAAATGCAAGACTCCCCGTTATTGATCAGTCAGCTCATCGAACACGCTGAGCGTCTTTACCCAAGCAAACGCATCATCACCAAAACCGTTGAAGGTGATTGGCATATTTACACCTATGCCGATGCCGCCAAGCGTTCGCGACAATTATCACAAGCCTTGTTAGCCCTTGGCGTTAAACAAGATGATGTGATCGGCACACTGGCGTGGAATACGTTTCGACACTTTGAATGCTGGTATGGTATTTCTGGCATCGGAGCCATCTTACACACCATCAACCCTCGCCTATTTCCCGAACAGCTGGACTACATCATTAACCACGCCGAAGACAAATATTTATTCATCGACACCACATTCGTTCCACTACTAGAAGCACTGCAATCAAAACTAAAACATGTGAAGGGTTACATTATTCTGTGTGACGAAGCCAACATGCCTGATACACAGCTGCCCAACACCCTGTGCTATGAAACCTTACTTGCGCAACAAGATGGGGATTATCAATGGCCTGAATTAGATGAACGCCAGGCGTGTTCCATTTGCTATACATCCGGCACCACAGGCAACCCTAAAGGAGTCATGTACAGTCACCGCTCGAGTCTATTGCACAGTTGGGGCATTACCGGAAAAGACGTCTCCTCTTTAGACACGCAAAGCGTCATGCTGCCCATTGTGCCCATGTTCCACGCCAACGCTTGGGGATTTGTTTATGCTTGCCCTATGGTTGGTGCTGAACTGGTTTTCCCTGGACCCCATCTTGATGGTGCCAGCGTGTGTGACATGATCAATAAACACAAAGTGAATATTTCTGCTGCAGTACCCACAGTATGGACCATGTTGCTGCAACACTTGCGTCAATCTGGCGAAACCTTAGAGAGCTTAAACAGCGTGTTAATTGGTGGCTCTGCTGTGCCTAAATCCATGATTCAAGCTTTTGAACAGGATTACAACGTCGAAGTTTGGCAAGCTTGGGGCATGACAGAAATGAGTCCTCTGGGCAGTTTAAATCGCCCAATACCAAGTGATGCTTCACTTAGCTATGAAGAGCAATTAAATATTAAAACCAAACAAGGCCGCCCTTGTTTTGGCGTACAAATGAAAATTGTGGATGACGAAAACCGTGAACTGCCCCACGATGGACAAGCCTTTGGTCGCTTATTGGTAAAAGGCCCTTGGATCGTTTCGCAATATTTCAAAATAGATACACCCGCTGTGGATGCTGACGGCTGGTTTGATACTGGGGATGTGGCCACCATAGACGAAACCGGTAACATGCAAATCACCGACCGCTCTAAAGACGTAATTAAATCCGGTGGCGAATGGATCAGCTCCATTGACTTGGAAAATGCCGCCATGGGCCACCCTGATGTGTTAGAAGCAGCGGTGATTGGTGTACCTCACCCTAAATGGGAAGAACGCCCACTACTTATCATTATCCCTAAAGATAAAAATAAGATTCCGAGCAGTGAAGAGGTTATTGAATTCTTAGCAGATAAGGTCGCCAAATGGTGGCTACCCAATGCTGTAGAAGTCGTAGAGGAGATTCCTCACACCGCCACCGGCAAGATTAACAAAGTGGGATTGCGCGAAACCTTTAAAGATTATCAATTTGATGACGTCAGCGCGTAAACAAATGAAAAGCAGGGGCAACCCTGCTTTTCCTCATTTACCATCCTAAACTTTCACACCTAGCCTTCATCCCTTAGCTGACGATTGGCGTCCGGCTTGTGTTGATCCACTAAATGGGGATAGGCTTTCGCCACCCCTTCCACAATAAAATCAAACGGCACATCGTCAAAGTAGCCATGCTCATTGATGTATTCCATATGACGATGCCCTTCCCCATTAAATTCATGAAAAATCGAGTCATCTCGTCCATTAAACTCTAGCGGCTCCACTCCCATGCGCTCGCATAACACCCGATCAAACGCTGGCGTGGCTTTTACCCATTTGCCCTCTAAAAGAATCTCCACATAACCATGCATCACAAACACATCACTGCGCAGCCATTCAATCAAGGCAGGGCTGGATAGATGGTTGCGCACATCCGCCAAGCCAATGCGGGCACCAATACCGTTCAAACGACAAAGGGCCCCTAATAACACCGCCTTAGGAATACAATAAGACTGGCCGGCCTGAATACAGTGGCTAGCACTTAAGGAGGCAGGAGAGGCCTCAAACACATAAGGATTGTATTTAATGCCATCGCGTACGGCGTAATACAGTGCCACGGCTTTTTCCACATCGCTCATTTCTGAGCGCACCACTTGGGCATTAAAGGCTTGCACCTCATCATGGTGGTAGTCGAAATAAAACGTGGGCATTAATGTGGACATAATCGTTACCTCGAAGCATGTTGTAAGATTAGAACCTTTTCCCTCAAGCTGGCCAATAACCACATCTACCAATATCACTGACACAGGCATTTTCATGTCCTTTTTAAACACCTGTATGGCAAAAACCCAGATGTTATCTGGGTTTGGGCTGGTTACCCACAGATTCTGTGGATAACTTGGTGAATAAGTATTTGAAAAGTGCCGCTAAGCCCCATGAATCCTAGAAGTAGCTCAAATTGATTTTTTTTCAAACAATTATTTTTTTCTTTATTTTTCAATAGGTTAAGCAAGTCAATAGATAGCGACTGCCAAAATGGGCGCAGCTTGTACAGTTTTTGCCCACTGAATTAATTTTGTGCATAACAAACCAAGCAAATGCTCAAATTTAGCGCAAAAAACCTCAACTTCTGCTTCTTTTTCCACCAATTTTGGGTCGTTTTTCTGAAAGCCGTACATTCATTACGTTGACGTAAACGTCAACTTGGTTTTTAATCAGCCTATGAGTAAAGATAAAAGCACCATTTATAGCATCAGTGATCTGGCCCAACGCTTTGATATCACCACCCGAGCCATTCGCTTCTACGAAAGCGAAGGCCTGCTAAGCCCAAAACGCGAAGGTCAAAAGCGCTTATACAGTCAAAAAGACTACACCACCCTAAAGCTAATCCTTCGCGGCAAGCGCCTAGGTTGGTCATTGGCGGAAAGCCGAGAGCTTATCCAGATGTATAAACCCGAACAAAACAACCAAGCTCAATATGAGAAGGTGTTGGAAAAAGTGGCAGAAAGCCGAGATCGATTACAACAACAGCTTCACGACATCCAAATCATGCTAATGGAATTGGATGAACATGAAGCCCGTGTAAAAGAAGCCCTAGAAACTATTTAGGCAAACTCAGTGCGATCATCACACTACAGCGCATGAGCGAAAATATAAAAATAAAACACTGAACGCTCTTCGGAACGTCGGTTAATAATAAAAACAATCAACCGTAAATGGGAGCGTCATCGAGGCAGCCAAGATATTTCTAATGACGCAGTATTGGCAACGCAGATAGCTCCGAGGGAAAACGATGAAATCTATATACCACGAACTGAACTTTGGCCTAGGCGAAACCATCGACATGCTTCGTGCTCAGGTGAACGATTTTGCCAGCCGCGAAATTGCTCCACTGGCCGATGCCACAGACAAAGAAAACGCCTTCCCTAATCAATTATGGAAAAAATTTGGCGACATGGGCCTTTTAGGTGTCACCGCAGAAGAAGAATACGGCGGCACCAACATGGGTTACTTGGCCCATGTTATTGCCATGGAAGAAATCAGCCGTGCTTCTGCTTCCATTGGTTTAAGTTATGGCGCCTTCTCTAACTTGTGCGTCAACCAATTAACCAAAAATGGCTCGCCAGAACAAAAAGCCAAATACCTGCCTAAATTAATCTCCGGTGAACACGTTGGCGCGCTGGCCATGAGTGAGCCTAATGCTGGTTCAGATGTGGTGAGCATGAAATTACGCGCCGAACAAAAAGGCGATAAGTTCATATTAAATGGCGGCAAGATGTGGATCACCAACGGCCCTGATGCCGATGTGTATGTGATTTACGCCAAAACCGATTTTGAAAAAGGCCCCCACGGCATCACTGCATTTATTGTTGAGCGTGATTTCCCTGGTTTCAGCCGCGGACAAAAACTGGATAAATTAGGCATGCGTGGCTCCAACACCTGTGAACTGATTTTCCAAGACTGTGAAGTGCCTGCCGAAAACATTTTAGGCGGCCTAAACCAAGGTGTGCGCGTGTTAATGAGCGGTTTGGATTACGAGCGCGTTGTGCTATCCGGCGGCCCTACCGGCATCATGCAAGCATGTATGGACATCGTTGTACCTTACATCCACGACCGTGAACAATTTGGTAAAAGCATAGGTGAATTCCAATTGGTACAAGGCAAGATTGCCGACATGTATTCCACTATGAACGCCTGTAAATCTTACCTTTACACAGTGGCCGCTGCGTGTGACCGTGGTGAAACCACACGTAAAGATGCCGCCGGCGTGATTCTTTATACCGCAGAAAAAGCCACTCAAATGGCACTGGATGCCATCCAATTATTAGGTGGTAATGGTTACATCAATGATTTCGCCACTGGGCGTTTATTACGCGATGCCAAGCTTTATGAAATTGGCGCGGGTACCAGTGAGGTGCGTCGCATGTTGATAGGTCGTGAATTGTTTAACGAATCCAAGCGTTAAAAACATGCTTGATCGGACGTCTGCAGCCTGACGTCCGACGCTACCGCTTGTTAAACCATAAGATAAAACCCAAAGACTAAGCCTGACTGACAACATCGGGCCTAGATAGCATCCGACGTCTGACACCTGACGTCCGACGGAGACATAAATGCCGGTAATACAATCAAACATCAACCCCAACTCATCCGAGTTTAAAGACAACCTCGCCTTCAATTTAGATGTGGTGGCAGATTTAACCAACCTTGTGAATACCATAGCTCAAGGTGGCGGTGAACAAGCACAGGCTCGTCATAAAAGCCGTGGCAAATTATTAGCCCGTGAACGCATTGCGGCATTATTAGATGAAGGCTCACCCTTTTTGGAAGTGGGTCAATTAGCCGCCCACGATGTGTATGGCGAAGACGTTCCTTGCGCTGGCGTAGTTGCCGGCATTGGTAAAGTTTCTGGCGTAGAGTGCATGATCGTCGCCAACGACGCTACAGTAAAAGGCGGATCGTATTACCCGCTTACCGTAAAAAAACATTTACGCGCCCAAGAAATTGCTCAAAAAAATTACCTGCCTTGTATTTATTTAGTGGACAGCGGCGGTGCTAACTTACCACGCCAAGACGAAGTGTTCCCAGACAAAGAACACTTTGGTCGTATCTTCTTTAATCAAGCCAACATGTCTGCCATGGGCATTCCACAAATTGCGGTGGTCATGGGCAGCTGTACCGCTGGCGGTGCCTATGTACCAGCCATGGCCGACGAATCCATCATCGTAAAAGAACAAGGCACCATCTTTTTAGCAGGACCACCACTGGTGCAAATGGCAACCGGTGAAATGGTGGACGCAGAGACCCTAGGGGGCGGCGACATGCACACGTCCATGAGTGGCGTAGTGGATCATCTTGCACAAAATGATGAACACGCATTGCAATTGGCCCGTCAAAGCGTGGATCGTTTGAATTGGAAAAAACAGACCCAACTCGATGTGCGCGATGTGATTGCACCACTTTACGATGCGCAAGAACTGTACGGCATCATTCCGCAAGATTTGAAAAAGCCCATGGACGCCCGCGAAGTGATCGCGCGTATCGTAGATGGCAGTGAATTCGACGAATACAAAGCACGCTTTGGTACCACACTGGTATGTGGCTTCGCTCGTCTCTATGGCTACCCAGTAGGCATAGTGGCCAACAACGGTATTTTGTTTTCAGAAAGTGCGCAAAAAGGCGCGAACTTTGTGGAGCTGTGTTGTCAGCGCAACATTCCATTGATCTTCTTACAAAACATCACCGGCTTCATGGTGGGTTCCAAATACGAACAAGAAGGCATCGCCAAGCACGGTGCGAAAATGGTGAACGCCGTTGCCTGTGCCAAGGTGCCTAAATTCACCATGGTCATTGGCGGCAGCTTTGGCGCGGGTAACTATGGTATGTGTGGTCGTGCTTATGATCCTAACTTCATGTGGATGTGGCCCAACGCACGCATCAGTGTCATGGGTGGTGAACAAGCCGCTGGCGTTATGTCATTAATCACTAAAGGCGCAAAAGAAAAACGTGGCGAAAGTTTCAGCGAAGAAGAACAAACCGAATTTAAAAAACCGCTATTAGCCAAGTACGAAAAAGAAGGTCACCCCTATTACGCCTCAGCACGCTTATGGGATGACGGCGTCATCGACCCCGCACAAACTCGTGAAGTGCTAGGGCTTGCCATCAGTGCATCATTGAATGCACCGCAGCAAGAAACCAAGTTCGGCATCTTCAGAATGTAGAGGTGGCTATGAATCATTTAATTGTAAACATCGAACATGCCGTAGCCACGCTTAAACTGAATCGACCAGACGTGCATAACGCCTTTGACGATCAATTAATCGTACAAATCATTGACGCACTCAAACAGGTAGAAGCCAACCCAGATGTGCGTGTGGTGGTGTTAACCAGCGCAGGCAAACATTTCAGCGCCGGTGCCGATCTCAACTGGATGAAGCGCATGGCCAACTTAAGTGAAGAAGAGAATCGTCAAGATGCTCAAACCCTTGCCGAACTCATGCACGCACTGAACAATTTATCTAAACCCACCATCGCCCTTGTAAACGGTGCAGCCTACGGCGGCGCGGTGGGCTTAGTGGCCTGCTGCGATATGGCCATCGCCACAGAGCGTAGCCGTTTTTGCTTAAGCGAAGTGAAAATTGGCTTAAGCCCAGCGGTGATTAGCCCATTTGTGGTGGCGGCTATGGGTGAGCGTGCAGCGCGCCGTTACTTTTTAACCGCAGAAGCCTTTGATGCCCAACAAGCGCAACGATTGGGTTTACTACATGAAGTGGTTGCCGATGAAGCGGCACTTGAGCAACAAGGCCAAGCGTTAGTTCATTCCATATTACAGAATAGTCCACAGGCCATGGATAAAACCAAGCAATTAATTAAAACCGTGAGTCGTGGTGACATCGACAGCAACATGCGCGACTACACAGTAAATTTAATTGCATCCATTCGCGTCAGTGAAGAAGGCCAAGAAGGTTTATCTTCCTTTTTAGAAAAACGCCAAGCTAAGTGGGTAACGAAGAATGACTAATCAAGCAAACAAGAAAATCACCCGCCTGCTCATTGCTAACCGTGGTGAAATTGCTGTACGCATCATGCAAAGCGCACAAAAAATAGGCATCCACTGCATCGCCCTTTACAGTGATGCTGACGCCCACGCCATGCACGTAAAACAAGCGGATGAAGCCTGGTACATTGGCGCAAGCCCAGCCAAAGACAGCTACCTTGTGGTAGAAAAAGTATTGCAAGTCGCCAAAGATGCCCGCGCCGATGCCATTCACCCAGGTTACGGTTTCCTATCTGAAAACGCAGGCTTTGCCAAAGCGGTACAAGAGGCGGGTATTATTTGGGTAGGCCCACCGGTCAAAGCCATTGAAGCCATGGGATCAAAAAGCGAATCCAAATCCTTAATGGAAAAAGCCAATGTGCCTTTGGTTCCTGGTTATCACGGTGACAATCAAGACGAAGCCTTTTTAGCCGAACAAGTGAAACACATTGGTTTTCCGGTTTTGATTAAAGCCAGCGCCGGTGGCGGCGGCAAAGGCATGCGCGTGGTTGAAGCTGAAAGTGAAATCAAAGCGGCCATCGCCGCCTCTAAACGAGAAGGCTTAAACAGCTTTGGTGATGACAAATTATTAGTAGAAAAATACATCACTCGCCCCCGTCACGTGGAGATTCAAGTCTTTATGGATCAACACGGCAATGGCGTGTATTTATTTGAACGTGATTGCTCCATTCAACGCCGTCACCAAAAAGTGGTGGAAGAAGCCCCTGCTCCACAATTCGATGACGCCACCCGCCAAGCCATGGGCGAAGCCGCACTGCAAGCAGCCCGCGCCATTAATTATGAAGGGGCCGGTACGGTTGAGTTTTTATATGATCCAACCCAATCAGACTCCCCTTTCTACTTCATGGAAATGAATACCCGCTTACAAGTAGAACACCCAGTAACGGAAATGATCACAGGGCAAGACCTAGTGATCTGGCAATTAAAAGTGGCTCAAGGTGAAGCACTACCATTAACGCAAAATGAATTGCGCATTCATGGTCACGCCATGGAAGTGCGCATTTATGCAGAAGATCCTGACAATGAGTTTTTACCCACCACAGGTACACTGGATCATGTGCAATTGCCAACTCTCATTGCCAATCGCGTGCGCCTAGACACAGGTGTGCAACAAGGGGATGAAGTGAGCCCCTATTACGATCCTATGATCAGCAAACTCATTGTTTGGGGCGAAGACAGAGCACAATGTGTGAGTACACTCAAACAAGCGCTACAGGCTTATCAGATTGCAGGGGTTACCACTAACCTCTCGTTCTTGCGTCGTGTGATTAACGTGGACGCGTTTCAACAAGGGGATGTAAGTACCCGCTTTATTGAAGAGTTCAACGATCAATTAATGACACAGCAAGATGTGAAACAACATCATTTAATTGCGGGTATCTGCCATCACATGTTAAGCCGTAAAAGTGTTGGGCAAAATCTAAGCGATTTTCCACAAAGCCCTTGGCATAACGTGAACAGCTTTCGTTTAAACCAAGCAGCGCGTGAATCACTGAGCTTTGAAAACAAACACGGTGATCAATGGCAAATAGCCGTAGACACCATCAGCCGTCAGCAGTGGAACATGCAATTAGATGATGCCACTCATAGCGTACAAGCACGCTTAATAAACGATCAAATTCAATATCAAGTGGACAATCAATGGCACAGTGCCCGTGTCATCGTACATGGTCGACGCATTTGGGTTTACGATCATCAAGGTGAAAGCGAATTCCAATTCACAAGCCAAGACTACGCCCAACAAGATGAACAACAAGGCAGTCTCACTGCCCCTATGAATGGCACCATCATTCAAGTGGATGTGAACTCTGGTGATCAAGTGAAATCCGGTGACGTGCTTATGATCATGGAAGCCATGAAAATGGAACACGCCATTAAAGCCCCAGCCGATGGCATAGTGAAAGAAATCAGTTTTAACGTGGGTGACTTGGTGGCCGAAGGCGCTATTCTGTTAGAACTAGAAGAAACGGCGGAGGCTTAAATTATGGCGCTTCCAAATACAGTACAAATCATTGAAGTGGGCCCACGGGACGGTTTACAAAATGAAAGCCAAATTTTACCCGTGGCACTGCGCGTAGAGCTCATTGAGCGCTTAGCCAAAGCCGGACTTAAAAAAATTGAAGCCGGCAGTTTTGTCTCCCCTAAATGGGTGCCACAAATGGCCAATACAGATCAAGTATTGGATGCGTTAAACGCAAGTGCTGTGAAAACCGAAACCGGTGCGCAATACGCAGTGCTCACACCTAATTTGAAAGGCTTAGAAGGTGCCGTGCAACACAAGGCCGATGAGATTGCCATCTTTGGTGCCGCCAGTGAAAGTTTCACGCAAAAAAACATTAACTGCTCTATTAAAGAGAGTCTGCAACGCTTTGAAGACATTGCCGCTTCTGCGCAACAATTAAATTTACCCATGCGTGGTTATGTTTCCACCATTATCGGTTGCCCTTATGAGGGAGACATTGATCCACAAGCGGTAGCCGATGTGGCAAAAACCTTATATCAAATGGGCTGCTTTGAAATTTCACTAGGTGACACCATAGGTGTCGGCACCCCCATTAAATTCAAACGCATGCTGGATGCGGTTTTAAAAGACGTGCCTGCGGATAAGTTAGCGGTACATTGCCACAACACTTATGGTCAAGCTCTTGCCAATATTTACGCCAGCCTGGAATACGGCATCAATAAAGTGGATAGCGCCGTGGCCGGTTTAGGCGGCTGCCCTTACGCCAAAGGGGCCAGTGGCAACATTGCCACCGAAGATGTGCTGTTCATGCTGCATGGCATGAATATCCAAACCGGGGTTGATCTCGACGAAGTGGTAAAAATCGGCAACTGGATTTGTACAGAGCTTAAGCGTGACAATCAAAGTAAAGTGGGCTTAGCCCGCGCGTAAATGATTTGTAAATCCAATGTGTTAACATTAGGCAACGCATTGGATTCTAACGACACCGCATGAAAATCAAAGACGCAAAGATTTATCCCCTGAGTGACATTGCCAAATTAGCGCAAACTCAAATTCAGCAAGACTACCCCAATCTTGATCCCATCATTGGCATCAGTCATAACTTACGCAAGGCAGGCTTTGCGGCCGACACGCTCACCATAGACAATATTAGTAACGACAAACGTATTGTGATGATTATATTTGATGATCAACCAGAGCAAGTGCAATACGAGTTTTGTCGCATCTCACAAGACCCCAGTTTTGAATTCACCACCATTGCAATAAAAAATCTTACACAAGAAAGGTTTTACGCAATGATGGTGAAGGCATTAAGCTAAATGCTTAATGTCAGACGCGTCATTAAGATTTTAAAGCTGCAACCGACAGCTCATAAGCGCATTTATTAGAGGCTTCTAGCAAAGCTTCTTTTAATAGTTTGGCATTATTTGCTAGGTAGTCGTCATAAGTATAAGACTTATCGTCACCGGAAACAGCATCGCACATTTTTTGCGCAACTACCGTTTTATTGGCCACATCAACCAACTGTAACTTAGCTTTATATTTCACATTGTACTCAGTAAAACTACCGATCTTATATGTAAACATCATGTTAGCAGAGCTAACATCTAGCAGATAATCGACATTCTTCACCCCTTCAACAAGTTTCTCTGCAGATGGCGTGTAGCCACTCATTGCTTTCTTACCAGAAACTTTAAAACGGCCTTCTTTTTTCCAAGATGTTAAAACCTTAGACTTTAAATTTGCGATTGGATCTTGAATACCATAAAGGCGTTGCAATTCATCACCTGATGGATCTGGTGAAAAAATACCCAAATACACATCTGTTAATGTCATCGACATTAAACCAATTTCATATGGCTCTGTTACAACTACTTTTTTATTCTTAAGTTGTGCTGATGATTCTTGAGTTAATGGTTTTGTTTCGAACAACAATCCACAACCCGATAAACTCACAATAAGAAGTGACGTTAAAATAACCTTTAACATTTCTATTC
>JBFEWA010000331.1:0-3658 GCA_041546605.1 Bermanella sp. | reverse complement strand
GATCGGGCGCAGCGGCTTGTTCTTTGTTCGTATTCTGGGTTGGGGTGCCGGTTTTAAAGCCCCTTTACACAGGGTGATCAAGCAGGTTCACCACATAGGCGTACTGTCGTTACCCATTATTGTGGTGGCGGGTGTGTTTGTGGGCATGGTGTTGGCACTGCAGGGTTATCACATCTTGAGCAGTTATGGCTCCCAAGAAGCCATTGGCCAAATGGTGGCCCTTTCTTTGTTGAGGGAGTTTGGCCCTGTGGTCAGTGCCTTGTTATTTGTGGGGCGTGCCGGTTCCGCCCTAACCGCCGAAATTGGCTTAATGAAAACCACAGAGCAGCTTTCTGCCATGGAGATAATGGGGGTTGACCCGTTTAAACGGGTTTTTTCACCGCGTTTATGGGCCGGTGTGATCAGCTTGCCCTTGCTGGCAATTTTGTTCAGCTTGCTCGGGATCTATGGCGGTGCCTTTGTGGCGGTGGATGTGCTTGGCATTTATGAGGGCTCTTATTGGGCCAATATGCAGAATTCCGTTTTGTTCTATGACGATGTGGTCAAAGGCATCATCAAGGCCTTGGTGTTTGCGTTGGTGTGTACTTGGATTGCCCTGTTTCATGGCTGGCATGCCACACCTACATCGGAAGGGGTGGCGCGGGCGACTACGGCTACCGTGGTGCAGGGGTCATTAGCGGTTTTAGGTCTAGACTTTATATTAACGGCCGTCATGTTGGGCGGATTTTAGGAGGGAGTATGCAAAATCGTTCCTTAGAGCTAGGGGTGGGAGCATTTGTTATCGCTGCCATGGTGGGATTGTTGGTGTTGGCACTGAATGTCAGCGGCCTGCGCTATCAAGGGGAAGATGATGTCTACTACCTGTATGCGCGCTTTGAGAATCTATCGGGCTTAAGTGAGCGTGCCAAGGTATCCATGTCTGGGGTGACCATTGGTCGCGTAGTGGATATTAGCCTGGACACGCAAGACTATGTGGCCGTGGTGAAAATGGCCATTGAAAAAGGGGTGCCATTGTCCATGGACACCGCAGCCTCAGTGTTAACCTCTGGATTGCTAGGGGAGAAATATATCGGCTTAAGTGTGGGGGCAGATGAAGAAACCTTACTCAATGGTGACACCATTGAAGATACGCAATCGGCCATTGTGCTAGAAGAATTAATTGGCCAGTTCTTATTTAGCCGCAGCAGTGAATGATCATGATGCATCGTTTATTCGCCATTATTTTAATGCTGTGTTCTGCCTGTGTATTTGCGCAGGCGGACTCTATGCAAGCTCATGCTTTGGTGGAAGAAAAGATCAATCAGCTGCTACGCAGCATAGAGCAAACCAAGAGCCAAGCGACGTTTAGTGATGAGCAAAAGATTGCATTAGTGAATGAGCAATTAGGTGATGTGGTGGACTTCAAACGCATTGCTCGCCGCGTCATGGCTAAGTACTTTCGTAAAGCCAGTGATACACAAAAACAGCAGTTTTTAAACGTATTTAAAGACAGTTTGTTGAATACCTACGCCAAGGGGTTGTGGGAATTCAACGACTATAAAGTGAATGTGCTGCCGTTAAAAAATACCAAGCAAACCGAGCGTAATACTCAAGTGGTATTTGAGGTGGTGACCTCCAGTGGACAAATATTTCCGGTGACGCAAAGTTTGTTTTTTAATAAAAAGACGAATCGCTGGATGGTGCAAAATGTCATCATTAATGGCATCAACATGGGGTTATTGTTTCGCGAGCAGTTTGCCCGGTTAGTGGCGCAAAACAATGGTGATATGGATGCGGCCATTGCAGCCTGGAGCTCAGAGGTGACACAAACCGATGGCAACACCGCATCGGTTGCTGATGATGCTGATGAGGTGGATGAAGAATGATGCAGCACCAGCAAGTGGAAAAGCGCCAGCATGGTGTGTTTGGGGTCATTGGTGACTTAAGTTTTCACAATGTCTGTCTTGTTGAACTCGAAGGCTTTGCTGCACTTGAACTGAGTAAAAAGAGCGACAGCCAAGTGGTGTTTGACTTAAGTGGCTTGGGGCATTGTTCCAGTGCCGCTTTGGCATTACTGTTGAGCTGGCAGCGCAAAGCGCAGCACTGGGGCGTTTCCATTTCGTTTCGTGGGGTGCCATCACAGCTTCAAGCTTTGATTGATAGTGCGCAATTAGGGGATGTTTTGCCCCTCACAGCATAGGCAGAATGTGAGCTAGCGGGTATTTTACACTTCGCTATTGGTACTGCTTTCCGCTATAATTCCCGCCTTTATTTTTCTATATGTCGATTTTAAAGCCCCATCGGAGAGCCCTATGAGCCCAGAAGACCTACAAACCTTGCTTGAAGAAAAGCTCGCGCACTGTCAGGTATCCGTGGACGGTGATGGCTACAAATACGAAATTACCGTGATCTCGGATGAGTTTGAAGGGCTTAATCCGGTGAAACGTCAGCAATATGTGTATGCCGCGCTGAACGACAAGATCACAGATGGCAGTGTTCACGCTGTCACCATCAAAACCTTTACGCAAGCCCAGTGGGCTCAACAACAATCTTAATAAAGTAGCCGTAATATGCCTGCATTGGACAAACTCATTATTCAAGGTGGAGCACCGGTTTCCGGTGAAATCCGTATCTCTGGTGCCAAGAACTCTGCACTGCCGATCATCGCAGCCACCTTACTGGCCGATACCCCAATTACCATTGGCAACCTGCCTCACCTGCATGACGTGACCACCATGATCAACCTATTGGGTACCATGGGTGTGGATGTGATCATGGGTGAAGATTACGCCATTGAAGTGAATGCCAATAACATCAAAACCTTGATTGCACCTTATGAATTGGTGAAAACCATGCGTGCTTCCATTTTGGTATTAGGTCCATTGGTGGCGCGCTTCGGCGAAGCGCAAGTGTCCCTACCAGGTGGTTGTGCCATCGGTTCTCGTCCTGTGGATATTCACTTATCTGGCCTTGAAGCCATGGGTGCCAATATTGTCGTGGAAGACGGCTATGTAAAAGCCACTGTGGATGGTCGCTTGAAAGGGGCCAACATCTTCATGGATACCGTAACCGTAACCGGTACCGAAAACCTATTGATGGCTGCTGTACTAGCCGATGGCGTGACCTTGCTTGAAAACGCTGCCCGTGAACCAGAAGTGGTGGATTTAGCCGAATGCTTGATCACCATGGGGGCAAAAATTACTGGTCACGGCACCGACGTGATCCGCGTGGAAGGGGTGGAAAGCCTACATGGCGGTCATTACAACGTGATGCCAGACCGTATCGAAACCGGCACCTACCTTGTGGCTGCCGCAGCAACTGGCGGTAAAGTGAAATTAAAAGACACCCGTGCGGACATTCTAGAAGCGGTTCTACACAAGCTAGAAGAAGCCGGTGCCAAACTTGAAGTGGGTGACGACTGGATCAGCTTGGATATGACAGGCCGTGAATTGAAAGCCGTAAGCGTTAAAACCGCGCCATACCCAGCTTTCCCAACGGACATGCAAGCTCAGTTCTTAGTTATGAACCTTGTAGCCAATGGCAGTGCCACCGTGACCGAAACCATTTTCGAAAATCGCTTCATGCACGTACAAGAATTAGCTCGTATGGGCGCCCATGTGGCATTAGAAGGTAACACCTGTATCACCAAGGGTGGTGATAAGTTGAAAGGTGCCCCAGT
>JBFEWA010000369.1:0-3114 GCA_041546605.1 Bermanella sp. | reverse complement strand
GCTAATGCCATGACTAAACAATTAATTCTTAAAGCGGCAGAGTACGAAGCGTCAGAGTTAATTGATGAAGCGGCACAAGCCTTTAGTGCAGCGGTGCAAGGTGAAGAAGGAGTCGCTGGGACAATGGCATTTGTGCAAAAGAAACCAGCTCCTTGGGCTCAATAGCTAGCTTACTCGTTAGAAGAGTGTCGTCGTTTAAGCTCTTGAGTCAATGGGTGTGTTGTGATGATTAACTAAGCCTGAAAAAAAGAGACAAAAGCCCATTTCTATATGGGTATAGAAATGGGAATGGAGAAATTAAGATGGCAGATTTTACAAAAGTATTAGTGGCCAATCGCGGTGAGATTGCGCTTCGAGTTTTAAAAACCGCTAAAGCCCTGGGCTTTGAAACCGTGGCCGTTTACAGTGAAGCGGATAAAGATGCGCCCCATGTGGCTTTCGCTGATGAAGCGGTGTGCATTGGCCCAGCTCAAGTGAATCAGAGCTACCTAGTCATCGACAATATTATTGCGGCGTGTAAGAAAACTGGGGCGCAAGCGGTACACCCAGGTTATGGTTTCTTATCTGAAAATACGGATTTTTGTGCCGCCTGTCAGGCTGAGGGCATTACGTTTATAGGCCCAGACCCAAAAGCCATCGAATTAATGGGTAATAAGCGCTTGGCAAAAATCGAAATGATTAATGCGGGCGTGCCTTGTATTCCAGGATATGAAGGCAGTGATCAAAGTGATGATGCTTTGTTTGAAGAAGCCAATAAAATTGGTTATCCCATCATGGTAAAAGCCGCCGCCGGTGGTGGTGGCCGTGGTATGCGTTTGGTTCATGAAAGTGGTGAATTTCTAGAGCAATTAAAAACCGCAAAATCCGAAGCGCTTAACGCGTTTGGTAGTGACGAAATTATTTTAGAAAAAGCGGTCATCAGTCCGCGTCATATTGAAATTCAAGTCTTTGCCGATCGTCATGGAAATTGTATTTATTTAGGTGAACGCGATTGCTCTGTGCAACGCCGTCACCAAAAGGTAGTAGAAGAAGCGCCTTCACCTTTCGTGAGTGAAGAGCTGAGACAAAAAATGGGTGATGCGGCAGTTAATGCGGCAAAAGCCTGTGACTATGTTGGGGCGGGTACGGTTGAGTTTTTAACCGACGCCCAAGGTAACTTCTACTTCCTTGAAATGAACACCCGTCTGCAAGTAGAACACCCAGTGACTGAATTGATCACTGGTGTGGATCTGGTGGCCTGGCAGCTTATCATTGCAGCGGGTGGCCTTTTACCTAAAACCCAGGAAGAGGTCACCATCACTGGACACGCCATGGAAGTACGTTTGTATGCAGAAGATCCTGCATTAGGATTTATGCCGCAAACCGGCGAAATTTTACGTTGGCAATTTGCCCAAGGAGACGGCTATCGTATGGATGCTGGTATCCAGCAAGGGCAGGCAGTGACGCCTTTTTATGATCCTATGTTGGCCAAGGTTATTGCCTATGGTGATAACCGTGATCAAGCCCGTCGCCGTTTAATGGCATCTTTGAAAAAGATTGAACTTCTGGGTGTAAGAAGTAACCGTGGTTTCCTTTACAACATTTTACAGCATGAGGTGTTTGCACAAGGGGAAGCTACAACCGCCTTTATCGAGCAATCATTTGCCAATGATAAATCATTAACGCCGCATTCATTAACGCCTAAACAGCAAGCCATTGCGGCATGGTTGTTCTATTTAAAAGCGGCACATGCAAATCGTGAAGTGGCAGAAAGAGGTTTTTGGCGTAACTCAAATCCAGCACCCACTTGGTTTGATTTATTGTGTGTCAGTGAGCAACACAATGTGGCTGTGCATGTAATAGATAGCCGCAGTAAATCTTTCATGCTGCAAGCCGGAGATGAATCCTTCGATGTGGTATTGGAGCAATTTGATGAGCAGACACTGCGTTTCTCAGAGGATGGCGTATCGCAAACGTGTGTATTTGCGTTTGGGCAGAATGGTTTATTCCTAAATACTCACGAAGGTTGTGTCTTTGTTGAAGATACCACTCATGCTCCTGCAATTTCAGCGGATGCAGCCGGTAATGGCCAAATCAAAGCTAGTATGGATGGTGGCATTATTGATGTACTGATCTGTGAGGGGGATTTGGTGAATAAAGGGCAAAGCCTAGTTGTGTTGGAGGCCATGAAAATGGAACACAGCATGAAAGCCGATACCAATGGTGTGATTAAAGCCATACACATTCAAAAAGGTGATCAGGTGAAAGGTCGTCAGCTATTAGTAGAAATAGAATCCGATACAGTTGAAGAAGCAGAAACGGCTTAAAGCAAACTAGGCCACTAAAAAGGATGTTTTGGCCATTGTTTGTAGTGCGAAATCTCTCAAAATCCATAAGAGAGTGAAGTGTGAATATTGATAGATAAAGGAATTTTGTATGGCTCAATCAGTTGTTCCACCGTATTTAGATGAAACCCATTTAGCACTGCGTGACAGTGTCCGTCGTTTTGTTGAAAAAGAGATCTTACCTCATGTAAATGACTGGGACGAGCAAAATACCTTTCCCCGTGAATTATATAAATTGGCAGGCGAGGCTGGTTTTTTAGGGTTGGGTTTTGATGAAAAGTATGGTGGCACGCCTGGTGATGTGTTTCATAAATTAATATTTTCTGAAGAAATTATGCGCTCAACCAGTGCAGGTTTGGTATCCAGTTTAGGCTCTTTAGATATTGGCTTACCGCCCATTGCCAAATGGGGCAGTGAAGCGCTTAAACAAAAAGTCATTCCAGATGTGTTAGCAGGTGAAAAAATTTCCGCACTGGCCATCACCGAACCAAGCGGTGGCTCGGATGTGGCGAATATTAAAACCCGAGCAGAAAAAATCACCACGGATGACGGCACGTTTTATAAAGTAAATGGCAGTAAAACGTTTATCACCTCGGGTGTGCGGGCAGATTATTATACTGTAGCAGTGAGAACGGGTGGCGAAGGTTATGGTGGCATCAGTTTATTGATGATTGAAAAAGGCACGCCGGGCTTCACCGTGGGCCGCAGTTTGAAAAAAATGTGCTGGTGGGCATCGGATACGGCCGAATTGTTTTTTGAAGACTGCTTGGTGCCAACTGAAAATCTAATT
>JBFEWA010000422.1:0-2569 GCA_041546605.1 Bermanella sp. | reverse complement strand
TTATCGGTTTACAGTGAGCGAGTCGTGGGTGGACGTTATATTGATATTAAAATTGATCGTGAAAAAGCAGCCCGTTATGGTTTGAATATTCAATCATTGCAAAGCATTGCACAGGGTGCTATCGGCGGTGTGGATGTGACAGAAACCATAGAAGGGTTAGAGCGTTACCCGATTAATGTTCGATACGAACAAGGTTATCGCGATAACTTGGAAAAAATTAAGCAGCTGCCAATTTATACCGATAAAGGTTTGACCATTCCGCTAGGGGATGTGGCCGATATTCAGGTGAACGATGGTGCGGCCATGATTAAAAGCGAAAATGCGCGCTTAAATGGCTGGACGTATATTGATATCAATGGCGATGATTTAGCTGGCTATGTGCATGAAGCGCAAGCTCTGGTGGCCGATGAATTAGAATTGCCCGCGGGCTATTCATTGAATTGGACGGGGCAGTACGAATACCTACTTCGTGCTCAGGAAAAATTCAGCATCGTTATGCCCATAACCCTATTCATTATTGCGGTGCTGTTATATTTAAGTTTGAAACGCATTCCGGATGTACTGATGATTCTTTTAACCATGCCGTTCTCTTTAATTGGCGGTATTGGTTTGATTTATTTCTTGGATTATCAATTCTCTGTGGCCGTTGGCGTGGGCTTTATTGCTTTGGCCGGTGTGTCGGTGGAGATTGGTATACTTATGATGCTGTACCTCAATCAGGCGTGGGAACATGCACAAACAATGGATCGCAGTCACCTCATTCACGCCATTGAAGAAGGTGCCAGTGCGCGACTGCGACCAATCCTAATGACCAGTTTGTCCAGTATCGTAGGCTTGATGCCCATTATGTTTACATCGGGTACTGGCTCAGAAGTGATGCAGCGTATCGCGGCGCCCATGATAGGAGGGATGGTATCCACACTGGTTTTATCGTTACTAATCTTACCTGTATTGTTTTATGTGATTAAACAAAGGCGGTTACGTTAATACAATCTTGTTTAAGTAACGATTGTTAAAATCAAAAAAAAGCCCGGCTCTTCGATACTGATGAGCCGGGCTTTTTGGTTTAACGCTTTAAAATAACTAAACTTAGAACAAGTACAAAATAGATAAGCTCGTAGTGGTATCAGTTTTCTCGATACCATCGGGCACATGGGAGTTATGAATAATATTGTACGAGGCTTTTAAACTCAGATTACCCATTAGCGTGGCGGCAATGGAAGTCTCTGATTTGCTCTTGGTATTATCATCACTTTCTACCGCGGCTTCTGTGCTTAGCAATTGTTTGAACTTAGCAGTTTCACTCAAGGTTAATTGATAGTCCAAAGCTAAACGAATAATGCCACCTTCTTGGGTTTTGCCATCGTTATCTTCTGTGTAGAAATAACCCGGACCTGCGTTGTAATTCAAAAACGCGTTTTCATTAGCAAAGATTTGATCCGCAAAACCCACAGCAACCGAATCTTGCTGAGCAAAACCGGCAAAGCGGTCATTTTCGTAACTACCATATACGAACAGGGCTGCGTGTTTGTCATTTAGCTTGTAATCACCCTGTGCGGAAACAAAGTAGCGTTCTGCACTGGTTTGTGTTTGTTTAACGCCGTTATTATCGACCTCTTCTTCTTTAAATAGAGTGTCAATACGGTAATTGTTCTTCCAGTTTTCAAGATCCTGAGTTACGGCTAATTTACTTTTTAATGAATTGGTTTCGGTGTTGCCGGAGGTGCTAATTAACCCTAATTCAATCTCACCTGTGATGGGTTCTTGCGCCCAACTTAATAAGCCTAGGGAAGAAAGAGATAGGGTTAGTAAAGATTTAAAAAATGACATAGTGGTCCCTTTACGCTTGAGTCTGTGAATGCAGGTGAACGTCCATTTGTGGGAATGGAATACCAATTCCAGCATCATCCAGTGCTTGTTTGATGGACTGGTTCAATTCGAATTTCACCGTCCAAAAGTCTTCAGTTTTCACCCATGAACGTACGGCAAAATTGATAGATGAATCCGCCAGTTCCAACACGCCAATGGTGAATTTTGGGTCTTTAAGGATGAGTGGGTGGCTATCCAATATGGAATAGAATATACGTTCACATTCTTTTAAGTCAGCATTGTAGGCAACCCCAATCACCAGATCGATGCGTCGTGTGGGATTGGTGGAATAATTGGTGATGGCACTACCGGTTACTTGAGCGTTGGGAACCACCACTTGTTTGTTGTCTGGAGTGGTCATAATGGTGGAGAAGATTTGGATTTCTTTTACCACGCCCGCGACACCGGCCGCTTCTACATAGTCACCGGCTTTGAATGGGCGAAAGCCAGCAATGAGTAAGCCGGATGCAAAATTTGAAAGAGAGCCTTGTAATGCTAGTGCAATGGCTAAGCCGGCGGCACCTATGATGGTGACAAAGGTGGTGGTTTCAATACCTAAATTGCTTAAGCCCGCAATGATAACCGCGATTAATAATAAAATACGCACAAGGCTTTGCACGAATGCGCTGATGGCAGCATCAATGGATTTTCTTTGTAAGAGTTTGCCAATCCACTTGGCAATGAGTTTGCTGAGTTTAAT
>JBFEWA010000518.1:0-1316 GCA_041546605.1 Bermanella sp. | reverse complement strand
GGAGGAGAAAAACATATCGCTACAGGCTAACGGACGCGCACCGTTTTTAATGTAAGCTAAATCAATAGGCTCATTAGGCAAGAACCAATCCCAATTAATGCTTGGCTCACCGTACAAACGCAAACGGGCCACACCACCATCAGGAAAGATATTCAACCGAATGTGTGTCCACTCGCCATTATTTTCGATATCAAAAAAGTTATCGCTGTCTGGCTTCACTTCTGTGATTTCTAACACTGTACTCCATTGCGTATCTGCCAGTGGTGCACCGTGAATATTGCACGCTTCAATGGAGACTTTTTGTGGCGCATTACCGGCAAAGTGACGTGTACAAACATTCACCCCATGGATAATGCCTTGTGCACCGAGTTTAATTACGCACCAGTCATGACCCACCACGCGCTTACGACGGCTTTCCCAACCGTCCATCCACTTACCACGATCTGTGTACTTATCATCAATAAACACAGGGACTTCTGGTTTGAGTAAATTTTCCATCTCTGCAAAAAAGTCATCGCTGCAATCTAGGGTTTGCCCACCCAAGCGACGACTGACTAAATCAATCCAGGTGTTATACGGATGTTGTTCTACTTTCAATTTTTTCTCCTGCCATCCATCAGATGGGCTTACTTATCACTTTTTATTGTTAAGCCGTTATTCCACTTTATTTGGCATGGACGATACAGCTTTACCTTTTACTAAATCTTGCTTAATGGTTTGCCAACTTACCCCTTGGCGCTGAGGTTTCTCACGCTTGAACTGTTCAAGATGTTGAATCAACTGCGCCGAAATGGACACCGCCACTTCTATGGGTAATTTACCGGGAATACGGGTATCGCCCACAGGACAAATCATGTTGTTAATTGAGGCTTCATCAAAACCCTTATGTTGCAAACGCATCTGGAAACGCTGGGCTTTGGTGTTCGATCCAATACAACCCACATAGGAAAAGCCACCACGCTTTAACGCATGCTCCACTAGCTCAAAATCTAATTGATGATTGTGAGTCAAGATCAATACCTGACTGTTTTCAGGTAGATTTTGCATTTCAGCCACAGGATCATCACTTAAAATAGTATGTACGTTATCGTATTGCTGGTTTGGAAACATATCTTCGCGGTTATCAATCCAACGAATTTTTCCTGGCATTTGCGATAAAATACTCATCAAGGCTTTGGCCACATGGCCGGCACCAAACACGGTTAAGTTCAAACCTTTCACTTCAAAACTTTCGAACAATACACTTACACTACCACCACAGCACTGGCCAAGGCTGGCACCTAGTGGAAAGTGCTCAATGAAATTGCCCGCTTGAT
>JBFEWA010000113.1:0-8542 GCA_041546605.1 Bermanella sp. | reverse complement strand
CTTGCCAATAAAAACATGGATATTCAGGTGAGCATTCAAGACGGGGAAGTGTATGTAAGCAGCGAGCAGGGAGAGGTGACCTTCAACCCAGAAAAATGCTTTCCTGCTTAAGTGAGCGGTGATTGAGAACTGGAAATATTGATATCAGCCGCAGGTGCGGGTTCGTACGAGTTAGCGTGTAGCCCAGTTAGATTTTTGCTAGGTTCAGCAAATGCAGGGGCATACTAAAAACAAAGCAGTCGCGCACTGGGCGCGACTAAATTTGCAAAATCACACTTCTTTTAAGCGTAACTCTTTTGGCAAACTAAAGGTGATGTTCTCTTCGCGGCCATTTAGCTCAACCGGCGTAGTGCCACCTAGCTCTTGTACGCGCTGTACCACTTGGCGAACCAACACCTCAGGAGCCGATGCGCCGGCGGTAATACCCACTTTATTCACACTGGCAAACCAGTCCGCTTGAATTTCGCTGGCATTATCAATTAAGAACGCCTTGGCACCCATGCGCTCACCCAATTCCCGTAAACGGTTTGAGTTAGAACTGTTAGGACTGCCCACCACTAAGATTAAATCCGATTGATTGGCTAAGTCTTTCACCGCATCTTGACGGTTTTGTGTGGCATAACAAATATCATCGGTTTTAGGGCCGTGAATTTTAGGAAATTTTGCACGCAAGGCTTTAATGACTTTGGCCGTGTCATCCATGGACAAGGTGGTTTGGCTCACATAAGACAGGGCTTCAGGGTTACGCGGGGTTAACGCCGCCACATCTTCTTCGTCTTCCACTAAATAAATTTCACCACCGGCTGAGTGATCATATTGCCCCATGGTGCCTTCTACTTCTGGGTGGCCTTTGTGGCCAATTAAGATCACTTCGCTGCCTTTTTTGGCGTAGCGAGTCACTTCCATATGCACCTTGGTTACCAAGGGGCAGGTGGCATCAAATACTTTTAAGCCACGGTTTTTCGCTTCATCTTGTACCGCTTTTGATACACCATGGGCACTGAAAATCACAATGCTGTCATCCGGTACTTCGTGCAATTCATCCACGAAGATGGCACCGCGATCACGCAAGTTATCCACCACGAATTTGTTGTGTACCACTTCATGGCGCACATAAATTGGCGGCTCAAACAAATCCAGTGCACGATTCACAATATCAATGGCACGATCAACGCCCGCACAAAAACCTCTGGGATTGGCTAGGGTAATATCCATGCTCAGCTCCTATTGGTTCTCGTTCACGTCTAAGATTTCCACGTCAAATGTCAAAGCTTTGCCCGCTAAGGGATGGTTGAAGTCCACAATCACAAGATTGTCTTCAACTTGCTTAATCACACCAGGCAATTCTGCATTATTAGCGTCAGCAAAAGACACCACCATGCCGACTTCAAGGTCCATATCTGCGGCAAAGTCACTGCGCTTCATGTGCTGAATGTTATTAGGGTTAGGCTGTGCAAACGCTTTTTCTGGTGGTACCACGAAGCTCTTTTTGTCACCGGCTTGCAACCCAATGATCAGCTCTTCGAAGCCCTCTGGTAAGTTACCATCGCCCACGACCAAGGTAGCCGGTTGACGATCAAAGGTAGAATCCACCACCTGACCATCGTCTAGTTTTAGGGCGAAATGTAATTGAACTTGTTTACCTTGAGCGATTTGCATAACTAAAACTTCACTTTATTTGGATGTGTTCGACGAGGCGTTTCTTTGAAAAATCAAGCTGTCGATCAATAACATAACAGCGCCCACAGAAATGGCACTGTCTGCAATATTAAATGCGGGGAAATATTTATTCCCCCAATGCAGGTGAATAAAATCCACCACATGACCATAGGCTAAACGATCATATAGGTTACCCAGCGCACCACCGATGACCAATGCCAAAGCAACGGCCAGCCATTTTTCGTTTTCTTTAAGTTTCATTAACCACACGCATAACACAGCGCTCACCGAAATGGCGATTGCGGTAAAGAACCAACGCTGCCAGCCACTTTCATTGGCTAAAAAACTAAACGCCGCCCCTTTGTTATATAGCAAGGTTAAATCAAATACCGGCAACACATACACGGGTTGTGCATAGGTTAAAAAGTTTTCAGCCATTTGCTTGGTAATGAAATCCAAGGCAATGGTTAGCACAGCTAACCACAGCCACTTCAAGCGTGATACTTGTAAACCGGTTAGCTGGCTACGCAGATAATTCATCAACATTAAGCGTAAGCCCTGTGTTCGCCTTCACCCGCTACATTATCCACACAGCGACCACATAGATGCTCATGTTCTTTATGGGCACCTACATCTTCGCGGTGATGCCAGCAACGCTCACACTTCTCGTGCTCGCTGGCCACAACCGATACGCGTAAGCCTTCGATTTCGGTAGCTTCACCCAAGTTGGCATCAAACGCTTTTACATCAGCGGTAGAGGTAATGGTCACGAAGCGTAGCTCATCCCCAAGGCTTGCTAGGTCTTGTGCTAATTGACCATCCACATACAAGGTCACCTCTGCACCTAGGCTAGCGCCTACGGTTTTTTCGTTACGGGCTTTTTCTAATAATTTATTCACTTCGGTTTTCACCGTCATGATGCGACGCCAAAACGCATCATCAAACTGTGCGTTTTTCGCTGCAAATAAATCACCGTACCATTCGCTTAATAATACACTGGCTTCACGCTCACCGTTTACAGGGGCTGGCAATTGCTCCCAGGCTTCTTCTGCGGTGAAGCTTAAGATTGGCGCCATCCAACGCACCATAGCCTCGGCCACATGATAAAGGGCGGTTTGCGCAGAGCGGCGTGCCACAGAATCTTTTTGCGTGGTGTATTGACGATCTTTAATCACATCTAAGTAGAAACCACCTAACTCGTTAACACAGAAGTGATGCAGTTTTTGGTAGATGTTAATTAGTTGATATTCGTTGTAATGGTTTGTGATTTCGCCTTGTAGCTTGTTGGCTTGATCCACAATCCATGCATCCAATGGCAATAATTCTTCTGCCGCCATCATGTGTTGCTTAGGCTCAAATCCATTGATGTTGGCCAACAAGAAACGCATGGTGTTACGAATACGACGATAGGAATCCGCTGTGCGATTTAGGATTTGATCGCTCACGGTCATTTCGCTGGAGTAATCGGTAGACGCCACCCATAAACGTAAAATGTCAGCACCTAACTTGTTCACCACATCTTGCGGTGACACAGTGTTGCCCAATGACTTAGACATTTTCTTGCCTTCACCATCTACGGTAAAACCGTGAGTTAATACGGTTTTATACGGCGCTTTGCCGCGCGCACCCACACTGGTGAGCATGGATGATTGGAACCAACCACGGTGTTGGTCAGAACCTTCTAGATATAAATCTGCAGGTACGCTTAATTCTTCGCGTTGCTCTAAAACCGCTGCGTGAGTCACACCAGAATCAAACCACACATCAAGTGTGTCAGTGATTTTTTGGTAATCATCGGCTTCGCTGCCTAACAACTCAGCAGGCTCTAAATCAAACCAAGCGTCGATACCTTCGCCTTCTACTTTTTTGGCAACGGTTTCGATTAGCGCTTGCGTGTTTGGATGTAATTCACCTGTTACTTTATTTACGAATAAGGTGATTGGTACACCCCAAGTACGCTGACGAGAAATACACCAATCTGGACGCGAACCCATCATGGCTTCGATACGGGCTTTACCCCAGCTTGGACGCCAATCCACAGAGTTTTCCACTTCGTGCATGGCTTGCTCTAGCAAACCGTTTTGCTTCATGGAAATAAACCACTGCGGCGTCGCACGGAAGATAATTGGCGATTTATGACGCCAGCAATGTGGGTAGCTGTGGGTTAGGTTTTGTTTCTTAAGTAACGCACCGTTTTCATTCAAAATGCCCAGTACTTTAAAGTTACCTTTGTCCGCAACGCTTAAACCGGCAAGCTCTAGGGCACTTAACGCTGGGTTGTCGATAAACAAACCTTCAGCGTTAACTAGCATCTCTTTTGAAGAAATACCAAATTTATTTGAAACGATATAGTCATCCGCACCATGCATAGGCGCAGTATGCACAGAACCGGTACCGGAATCAGCCGTTACATGCTCACCAGTAATCACATAAACTTCTTTTCTACCGTATTCATTAGTTACTGTAGACTCAGGAGGCATGAATGGATGTATAACTTTTGTAGGTTCAGAAACTTTCTCCCCACCAATACTCCAGCCAAAATCAGCTCCTTTTGCGTGAGCTATGACTTCGTATTCAGATATGCCATAACGTTCCATTGCATCATCAACCAAAGCCCCTGCTAAAACTAAAAGCTCTTTAGTTTCTTTCAGATGAACTAATGCATATTCAAGCTCTGGATGCACAGACACAGCTTCGTTCGCAGGTAACGTCCAAGGGGTTGTAGTCCAAATAACAATACTTGTCTTGCGACCATGGAAATCATCTTTATTAAATTCAGTAAAAGTAAAGCGCTCTAAAATTTCATTGGAATTAACAAACTCAAATTTCACATCAATGGATACGGATTTTTTATCTTGGTATTCCACTTCGGCTTCCGCCAAAGCTGAACCACAGTCCATACACCAGTTCACTGGCTTTGCACCTTTGTGTAGGTGCCCGTTATTAATGATACGACCTAGGGTGCGGATGATGTTGGCTTCAAATTTGAAATCCATAGTCAGGTATGGGCGATCCCAATCACCTAATACCATCAGACGTTTAAAATCATTACGCTGACCATCCACCTGAGTTTGTGCGTATTCACGGCACTTCTGACGGAAGGTTTTCGCATCCACCGCCACACCGGCTTTACCGATTTGCTTTTCAACGTTTAACTCGATTGGTAAGCCATGACAGTCCCAACCTGGAATGTAAGGGGCGTCCTTACCACTTAAGGTTTGCGACTTGATAATGATGTCTTTTAGGATTTTATTCACCGAGTGACCGATGTGAATATCACCGTTTGCGTATGGAGGGCCATCATGCAAAATGAATTTTTCACGACCTGAACGGGCATTACGAATGGCTTTGTACAAATCCATTTCTTGCCACTTTTTCAAAGTAGCAGGCTCACGCTGCGCCAAGTTCCCACGCATTGGGAAATCGGTTTCAGGAAGGTTCAGTGTCGATTTATAGTCGGTCATTTTGGCTCTTACTGTTCGTTAAAATAGGCCTTGGCCAATTGAATATCGTTGAGAATGGCCGCTTTAAGTTCATCTAGCCCGTTAAAGCGTTGCTCATCTCGTATTTTATGTTTGAACGTCACCTGTATTCGTTGCCCATATAAATCCCCGGCAAATCCAAATAAGTGAGGCTCTAAAATAGGTGTGTTACCACCTACCGTTGGGCGCATACCAATATTGGCCACCCCATTAAACTTACCGCTTGGGGTAAGTACTTCTACCGCAAACACCCCCACCAATGGTGTGTGATTGCGCTTTAATAAAACGTTCGCCGTGGGCACACCAAATGTGCGCGCTAGCTTTTGTCCGTGAGCCACTCGACCTGAGATGCTGTACTCACGACCTAGCAAGCTGGCCGCTAAACCCAAGTCCGCTTGTTCTAACGCTTGGCGCACTAGGGTGCTGCTGACGCGTTCACCGGCTTGTTCCACCGTGCGCGTATCTTCCACGCTAAAGCCAAATTGCTCGCCACTTTGTTGCAAGTAGGCAAAGTCACCACTGCGATCACAGCCAAAACGAAAGTCATCCCCGACGATGAGGGCCTTCACATTTAAGCCATCCACCAGCACTTGCTGCACAAACGCCTGCGCACTTAATCCACGCAGACGCTGATTAAATGCCATGCACGCTAAGGCATCGATGCCCTGCTCATTAAGCAATTGAATCTTTTCAGCCAAGGTACTCAAGCGCGCAGGCGCCGTAGCCGCGTCAAACCACTCTTTAGGTTGTGGCTCAAACACCATGACCACTGCCGGTAAACCCATGGATTGGGCTGCGTTTTTCAGCTTATTCAACACCTGTTGATGCCCAAGGTGAACGCCATCGAAATTACCAATGGTCAGAACACAACCTTGTGCATAGGGTTGAATATTATGTAACGAGCGGAAAAACTGCATAGTACAACGGCAAAATAAAAGCCCGCATTATAGAGGAGGCAGGCCCCAGTGAATAGCCGTTGGGGCCTAATGAGCACACAATATGTGATTAATCTCGTGCTCTGGCGCTTAAGTGGCGAGGACGCACACCCAATATCAACAAACTGCCGCCATAACTGGCCACACCTGCGGCCACCAAGGCGCTTGTCCAAGCGATGCGCTGCCACTCAGAAAAGGCCATCCACGCCTCAATACTTGGATTGATGGCAATAATCACAGCTACCATCACCCCATTGGATAGCAAGATGCGCAACATCCACTTCCCCCAACCGGTTTGCGGCTGATAGAAACCGGCTTTCTTTAACCCCAAGAACAGCCATAGGGCATTCAAATACGCCGACAAGGTGGTAGCCAAGGCCAAGCCCGTGTGGGCCAACAATAACACCAAGGGTAAGTTGAACACCATATTAGCCACCATGGCGCGAATACCGATTTTTACTGGGGTTTTGGTGTCTTGGCGCGCATAAAATCCAGGTGCCAATACTTTGATCAACATGAAGGCCAATAAGCCCGCACCATAGGCCATCAAGCTTAAGGACATATTTTGCACGTCAAATTCGGTGATTTCACCGCGATAAAAAATGGTGGCCATTAACGGAGTTGCCAACACAATCAACGCCAACGCGGATGGCAAGCCGATCAGCAACACCATGCGAATACCCCAATCTAGCGTATCGTTAAATTGCTGCTGATTCTTGGCTGCGTGCTTTTTCGATAAATTCGGCAGAATCACCACGGCAATGGCAATGGCAAACACCCCCAATGGCAGCTGTGACAAACGATCGGAGTAATACAACCAACTGACGGAGCCGGCCTGTAAGAAGGAGGCCAACAGTACATCCAGCAATAAATTAATCTGACTCACGGATACCCCAAATAACGCAGGCACCATCAATACCAGAATGCGCTTCACTCCTGAATCATGAAACGCGGGCTTGGGCATGGCCAATAAGCCCAGGCGCATGACAAACGGCAACTGAAAGCCCAATTGCGTCACCCCTGCCAGCATCACCCCCCAAGCCAAGGCCATCAACGGCTCGTCAAACCAAGGGGTGAAATAATACGTGGCCAGAATCAAACACAGATTCAACAACACAGGGGTGATGGCCGGAATGGCAAAATTGCCATAAGTATTGAGCACACTGCCGTAAAATGCCGTCAGGCTGATCAATAACAAGTACGGAAACGTAATGCGCAGCAGCTCAGTGGTCAGGGCGAACTTAGCAGGATCCGATGCAAAACCCGGTGCGAACACCCACGTCAGTAATGGGGCCGCGGCCACGGCCAAGATGGTGAACGGCCCGAGAATCCCCAGCAAGGTACCGGAAACCGCCTTCACCAAGGACTTCACGTCCTTCTCTTGCACCTTGTATTCCGACAAAACCGGCACAAATGCTACGCTAAATGCCCCTTCGGCAAATAAGCGACGGAAGAAATTCGGGATCTTAAAGGCCACAAAAAAGGCATCGGCGCGGGCACCAAAGTATGAAGCCACCAAAATATCCCGTGCTAGGCCCAAAACCCGAGAAAGCAGGGTCATAACACTAACAATGGAAGACGAGCGCAGTAAGCTGGCGCTTTCAGGCTTGATAACAGGGGTTTTAGACGGATCTGGGGTGCTCATACCTGGCGGTTTAACCCTTTGTTTTTATTAAAAGTTGGGCTGCATTGTAGTCTCAGAGCCCTTTTCGCACGAGCCCTAAATAAGATTTGCCCTCAATCTGACAAAGGGTTTGACAAAAAGCCTTCATCTCCGGATAATTCGGCACCCTTAATTCTATTGTAAACACACTTTTTTCGAAGGAGCCTGATAGTGGCAAATTCAGCTGGATCACGTAAACGCGCTCGTCAGGCGGTTAACCGTCGCTCTCATAACGCTAGCCTACGTTCTATGGTTCGTACTTACATCAAGAAAGTACGTGCAGCCATCGAAACTAAGAACTACGACGACGCACAAGCAGCACTAGTAGCTGCTACACCTTTCGTAGACAAAATGGTTACTAAAGGCATCATGCACAAGAACAAAGCGGCCCGTGTTAAAAGCCGTTTGAACGCTGCGGTTGTTGCTCTTAAAGGCTAATCGCTGGGGATTTTATCCCAACCCAAAAAGCCAGCTTATGCTGGCTTTTTTTATGCCCGTAGCTTTTGCGTCTGGCTCAATCACCCCATCCTTTCTAGCCATCCCTGTAAGCTAGCACTCACATAAGCCATTCGTTTAAAAGAACTTCAAGCTATGAGGAAATCTTTTATTAGCTTGTTTTTCTCCAAAGAGAATATTCCTAATCGTCTCTTCCCGCCTTGAACTAAAGTTATTAATAGATAAACAACCTTGGCAAGGAGTCACCCATGAAATCCATTCTCGCCAGCTTAATTTTCATTCTGGTCGCCTACGCACAAGCCGCAGGCGCGCAAGAGTGGCAGGTCTGGCAAAACACCCAGCACAAT
>JBFEWA010000252.1:0-4965 GCA_041546605.1 Bermanella sp. | reverse complement strand
TGGATTGGATGCGGCAATCGACGGTGTAGGTGAAGCGGACATTGGCGCAGGAACCACAGCTAATACAACGGGTACCCGAGGCATTGCTACCGAAGGTGCAACCTATGAAACCACTTACGGTACGATAACACTGCAATCAGCTAAACAAATTGAAATAGGTCTAGCAAGTGGTGGTGCAGATGAGCTAACTGCCATGGGCCTAACGGCTGGTAAATTCGGTGGTGGTGAGTCTGGCCAGTTCCTAACAGAGATTGATATTTCAACCTTTGAGGGGGCAACGGCTGCACTGACTGCAATCGATAACGCCATCGGTGCCATTGCATCGCAACGTGCGGATCTTGGTGCGATTCAAAACCGTATGGAGTCAACCGTAGCGAACTTAGCTGTAACCTCTGAAAACCTAAGTGCTGCAAACTCTCGTATCCAAGATGCGGACTTCGCGGCCGAAACAGCAGAGCTATCGCGTACTCAGGTGCTACAACAGGCCGGTATTTCGATCTTGGCTCAGGCTAACCAGGGTCCTCAGCAGGTGCTTTCATTACTCGGATAAGTTGGGTAGCAAATTAGAGGAAGGGTTCGCCCTTCCTCTAGCAGCGTAAGCTGAATATCTAACTTGAAGAGAGGTGTATTATGAATGAAATTAAAGCGCAAAACTCAGCGGCCCAGGCTGCAAGTTCGCTTCCTTCAGCACCTCAAGTTCAAGCACCCAAGCAGGATGCTAAGGTGAAAGCAGAAGCGGTTAAAACCGTGCAAGACAGCGGCAAAGTATTGCCACCCAATGCACAGCAAACTGCCGAAGCGAGGAGCGTTGAGGTAAAAGAGGCTGTATCTAAGTTAAACGAATACGTGCAAAAAACACAGCGTGACTTAGATTTTCAACTTGATGAAGATAGCGGCAAAACCGTCATTAGGGTTTACGACCGACACTCTGAACAACTGGTTCGCCAGATTCCAGATGAAGCGGCCCTAGAGATGGCTAAAAAGTTAAACAGTGAAGAACCTTTAACATTGTTTAATGCTCAAATCTAAATGAGTCAAACTGCGGCATTAGCCGCAGTTTTTTTATATTTCCTTTCTAATTATTACTAATCAATTCTTTATTTCTATTTCGCATATCACTGCTTTTAATCTTTTATTGGCATATTTATTGAGTCTTTCTACCTATCTCGGCTTTAGTTCGTCACAAACCGTTACATTTTACTTTTAAGTTTTTGCCTATTTGGCCGATATGTACTACATCACCTTAGCACTGCTCATTTTTGGCCGGAGGTTTCATGGCTGCTATTGAATCACTTGGTATAGGTTCCGATCTATTAACCAGCGAATTAGTAGAAAACATCATCAATGCTGATAAAGCTGCGGGTGAGTTGCGTCTTAATACTCAGCAAGAAATCATTGATGCCAAAATCTCAGCGTATGGGGAAGTGCAAAGCAAACTGTATGATTTTTCTGAAGCCATTGTGGCGTTATCCGATAGTAAGAATGTAGGGGCTACCAAGGCTGATTCATCCGATGAAACCATTCTTACAGCTACAGCCACATCTTCTGCCCCTGCGGGTACTTACAGTGTGGAAGTGCAGCGTACTGCGAAATCCCACTCTCTAGTTTCTCAAACCTATAGCAGTGTGACGGAAGCGGTAGGTAAAGGTACCTTGACCTTTACTTTGGGCACCACCACCTATTCTGGTGGTAACTATGATGACTTTACTGCCAATTCAGAAGCGGGTACCGCAACCATTACCATAGGTGATGGCAATAACAGCTTACTGGGTATGCGCGATGCCATTAATGATGCAGATTTTGGTGTAAAAGCCACCATCGTGAATGATGGTACTGGTTATGTATTGCAATTAACCAGTGAAGAAACCGGCGAAGACTATAGCATGGAGATTGTGGCGAAAGATGAAAACGGTGCCTTGGCCACAACCGGTTTAGCTGCGTTTGCTTACAATAAGAACCAAGATACTCCAGGAAGTAATTTAACCGAAACCCAACAAGGTACCGATGCCTTAATCAGTGTTAATGGATTAAGTATTACCCGTTCGAGTAATGAAATTACCGAAGTGATTGATGGTGTGACATTAAGCTTAAAAGGGGAAGATGTCGGCACCAATGTCTCCATTACTGTGGGTGCGGATATTTCTTCTATTTCAGAAAAAGTACAAGACATGGTGGAAGCCTATAATGGCTTTCAAGCATTGTATAAAGATCTCACTAAATTTAATGCCGATTCAAGTACAGGTAGCCTATTGCTCGGCGATAGTACGTTGAGGTCTATTAATACGCAAATACGCTCCATCATGACGAGTACTGTAAATGGTATTACCGGCACAAATTTTCGATCATTTAGTGAGTTAGGTATTTACACCGATCAAAATGATAGTTTTAAATTAAAATTTGATGCGAATTTGTTTTTAAAAGGCATTAATGAGAATCGTGAAGCAGTTGTTGGTGTGTTTGCAGAGCAAGGTACGGCTACAGATAATCGTATCAGTTTTTTAAACGAGTCTATCAATACCAAGCCGGGTACTTATGATATTAACATTACGCAACTGGCTACGCAGGCGGTTTATCAAGGTGGCTCGGTAGATTTATTGGATTTTGCATCGCCTGTCGAAATTAATGACGCGAATGATGTGTTCACCATGGTGTTAAATGGCCGCGCAGAGGCAATAACCTTGACTAAAGGCAGTTATGCATCAGGTGATGAACTCGCCGCTGAAATTCAGTTGCAAATAAATAGCGCACAAGGATTTAAAGATCGAGGCTTTAGTGCAACGGTTGGATTTGATGCGGTTGATAAATCATTTAGCATTACTTCAAATACATATGGGTCTAGTTCTGAAGCCTATATTGCGTTTGCTGATACGAATACTGCGAATACCTTGGGTTTTGCAGCATTAGGCGAAGGTTCTTTTAGCGGCATTCCTTTAAGTTCATTAAATAGTGAATATTTTTCTGGTTATGGTACGTCGACGGTTCCAGGCATAACCACTGTCGATAGTGAGACGGGTATTAACTTCGCGCTGAATAACGCGAATTTTTCTATCAGTTTAAATGGTGGCCCAGCTGAAGCGGTTACCGTGACACAAAGTGCTTCAGGGCAAGATTTAAATGGTGATGGTATTTATGGCGATCGTAAAGATACCTTACAAGCCATTCAGACTGCCATTGATGGCACAGCCTTAAATGGTAGTGTCATTGCACAGTTTGATGATAACGATAATCTCGTTTTTAAAACCACTACGGCCAGCTCTACGGATTCTATTGAGATTACAGCTGTAGGTGGATCATCGTCTGATATTCTACTGGGATTAAGCGCCACAGAAGGAGCTCAAATCAACGGTAAAGATCCGGGTTTAACCTTTGGCTCCAGTGTGAATTTTCAAGTGGTATTGGATGGCACCACTAGTGCTAATACGGTGAGTCTACCGGCTGGTACGTATTTAAGCGGTGCTGATTTAGCCACGGCTTTAGAAACGGCTATTAATACGGATTTAACCGGCGATGCGAATTTATCAGCTTTGGTTTCAGGTGCATCTACCAATGAAGGTAGCCGGGATATTTCCACCAATATTGACTTCACTACAGCCAATGCGGGTTTTACCTTAAACGTAAATGGTAATGAGCAAAGCATTTTATTGGATGCTGATAGCGGTAATAACATTACAGACATTCAAGCCAAATTAGATGCGGCATATGGTGCTGGGGTGGTCACTGCACAGTTAGGTGCAGGAAATGGCTTGGAGTTAGTCACTAATAACACAGGTCATGATCAATACATTCAAGTGGTGAGTGATGGCCAGGGTGCCGTAACCTCTGGCGGTGCCGTCATTGGCGGTGGGATAGATTTCAGCGGCGCCAATAATGCTACGTTCGATTTAGTGGTGGACGGAATTACATTAAATGTGGATGTGAATTCCGATGCCAGTGGTGGCGATAAAACCGATTCCTTAGCCGCTGTTCAAGAAGCCTTAGATTTAGCGATTTTGAATAATGGTCAATTTGAAGTGGGCGATGTGGTTGCCAAGTTAGATGCTTCGGATCAAATTTATTTTGAAACCGTATCGCGCAATGGTGTGAAAACATCCGCCATGTTTGGCAGTGCCGCGTCAATTGAAATTCAAAACGCGGATGCCAATGCGCAAGCCACGTTAGGGCTACCAGGTGTTAATACTGTATATAACGGTGGTTTTGATGCACTGGGAATGGATAACGAAATTACCTTTGGCTCTGACATTACAGCAGATGTAAGTTACGAGTATGACGCAGAGTCAGATAAAGGCAGCTTAACCTTTAACATAGGTGGTAACGGCACCACGGTAGCGTTTGCCAGTTTAGATCCTGCTGCTATTTCGTTTTTGGGTATGCATGAACCTGATGGCACTGAGAATACGGTTGTCACAGGTAAAGATGTGGCCGGTACCATTAATGGTGTGGCAGCAAAAGGTAATGGGCAATACCTTACCGCACAAAACGGCAATACAGCGGCAACCAATGGTTATTATGTGGCGAATCAATCCGACATTTTAAATGGCCCGTTAGTGATTGATGGTACCAATGATACCTTCACCATTGAAGTGGATGGCTTTGAAGCGGTTATTTCTATAGGTCAAAAAACCTATGGTACCGGTGCAGAGTTAGCATCTGCCATCGAAGATGCCATTAATAATAATGTGACACTAAAAAATGAAGATGTGTCTGTAAAAGTGGATTATACCGATGATCTAACTTCGGCCGCATATGGCACCATAGGTATTATCTCAGCCAGTACCGGTTCAGGATCTAAAGTGGCTATCAAGGATATCGATAGCGCCACATCGACCGCTCTTGGTTTTATTGAAGGTCAGGCCGATGGTGAAACCGGTAAAGATCAAGATGGCGAAGTGGATGATGCCAGTGGTATTCGTATTAAGGTAGAAGGGGGCGACCTGGGTGATCGAGGCTCTGTCACTTATGTATCGG
>JBFEWA010000043.1:0-13805 GCA_041546605.1 Bermanella sp. | reverse complement strand
CGGAAACATATCCATCACGGTTATTTTTTCAATTCTGAAGCCTGCATCAAGCAAGGCTTGGGCATCGCGAACTAATGAGCTGGGTTCACACGCCACATATAAAATTCTGGCGCTTTGCTTTGAAAGCCATGGCATTAATGTGGCCGCTCCGGTACGCGGCGGGTCCAACAAGATGGCATCGGCTTTGGGTAAGCGAAATAACAATTCTTCATCATCTAAATTCAACGCCATGGCGGTAATGTTATTCATACCATGACGCTGTGCGTTAAATTCGATGCGCTCCACCATGGGGCCTACACCTTCCACGGCCAACACATCTTTAGCATCCGCAGCCAATGGCAAGCTGAAATTGCCAATACCTGCGAATAGATCCAATAAGGTTTCATGCTCTTGTAGTTGCAGCCACTCTTTTGCCAAGTTCACCATGGATTGATTCACACTGGCATTGCCTTGGATAAAGTCTTTCACTTGAAAGGCTAAATCTAAATCACTCACCGTATAAGTTAATACCGGCTCAGCTTGTGGATGCAAACACACCAAGGTGTCATTACCTTCTAGATACAAATTACATGCCTGTACTTGCGCCATTTGCGCTAAGACTGTTTGATCAGCCTCATTTAAAGGCTTTAGATGACGTAGCACCACCACAGGCCCTTGATCACTGCTGATCAATTCTAACTGTGTAATCACCGATTTATTGACCAACGCGCTAATGGCGGTGTGTAAAGGCTGTATTAATGCACTTAATTGAGGCTCTAATACTGGACAAAGATCAATGGCGGTGAGGTGGCTATTCCCCTCTTCACGAAAACCTATGATGATTTCATCTTGCTGCTTGCGATAACGCACACCTAAGCGAGCGCGACGACGATAGCCAAAGCCGTCACTTAAAATAGGGGCCTGCCAAGGCAAATCCTCAAGCTTAAGATGACGCTGCAGTTGTTGCTGCAAGTTGCCTTGCTTGTGTTTGATTTGCTCAGATGTGGCTAGGTGCTGTAACTGACATGCACCACAGCGCTCGTAATGAGGACAAGTAGGACTCACACGATGGGCACTTGGCTGCTGAATGGCAATGAGCTGGCCTTGATTGAAACTGCGTTGTTGCTTCACCAAGCGCGTGGTAACGGTTTCACCTGGCAGTGCCCCAGGCACAAACACCACTTTTTGTTCATGGCGGCCGACACCATGAGCTTCATGGGTCAAGCCATGAATATCGATATCCAGCTCTGGCGCCTGTTGTGTGCGTTTCGCTGATTTTTTGCCATTGCGCACAATTGCCACAATCGTATTCCTAATAAAACTTGAGGCCATAATGGCCTCAAATACTGCAAATTCAATGTTTTGGCTATTTTACGCCATCGAACCAGAAAAAGGCAGGCTAGCTTATCCCAATTCCCTGATGTAAGCATTTACCAAATCAGCCAATCTTCTTTGGTTTTAGGCCGGATTAAACACGCCGGTGGACAAATAGCGATCGCCGCGGTCACAGATAATGGCCACAATAATGGCGTTTTCCACCTGTTCATTTAAGCGTAACGCCCCAGCTACGGCTCCGCCTGAGCTGACGCCACAGAAGATACCTTCTTCACGGGCCAAAGCGCGCATGGTGTCTTCCGCTTCTTGTTGCTCAATGTCCATCACCGTATCCACACGGCTAGCATCAAAGATCTTAGGCAAATACGCCTCTGGCCAGCGGCGAATACCCGGAATAGATGAGCCTTCTTTCGGTTGCAGACCCACAATTTGAATGTCCGGGTTTTGTTCTTTCAAGTAGCGACTGGTGCCCATGATGGTACCGGTAGTGCCCATAGAACTGACAAAGTGGGTCACCTTGCCTTTGGTATCTTGCCAGATTTCTGGACCGGTACCTTCATAGTGAGCGACAGGATTGTCCGCATTGGCAAATTGATCCAGTACTTTGCCCTTACCCTGCTCTTGCATCTGTAAAGCAAGATCACGGGCGTATTCCATACCTTGCTCTTTGGTCACCAAGATCAGCTCGGCCCCGTAGGCTTCCATGGCCCAGCGACGCTCCATACTCAGGTTATCCGGCATGATAAGGGTCATTTTGTACCCCATGATGGCCGACGCCATGGCCAGTGCAATGCCTGTATTACCACTAGTGGCTTCGATTAAGGTATCACCAGGTTTGATATCACCACGAGCTTGGGCGCGCTGAATCATACTTAATGCTGGGCGATCTTTTACCGAGCCCGCTGGGTTATTCCCCTCTAGCTTAAGCAAGATGGTATTACTGGTATGGGTACCCAAGCGTTGTAGGCGAACTAAGGGGGTATGGCCAATAAAGTCGGCAATTGTGGGAAAATCCATAGGTTCAGTCACTTATATAACAATCTGGGCGAATAATACGCCCAATTATAGCCTTTTAGTAATATCAAAAGGCAATTTGCTTATATCTTTGTGGACGACCATCTCCATTGAACACACTTTAGGCAAATGCTGTTAGAATGGCCCACCTCTAAAAATAAGTACGGCAGCACATGAATTACTGGGGCATTCAAAAACACATCCTTTGGCTCACCTTGTTACCCTGTTTAATGACCGCCATGGCATTAGGGAGCTATTTCACCTGGGAACAACACCAAGAATTAAAGCGCCACGCCAATGAGCAAGCCCAGCTATTAAGCCAACAATTAGCCGTGGAAGGAGCAGATTTATTCACCCAGTCCGGCGCCGTGGCACAAAACAAACTTCAACAATATTTAAACCTGACTCATATTCGCAGCATTGCCCTATTGGACAGCGAGCAAGTACCGCTCATGCACATGGGCCCGGCCATGTATCCGTCCCTGTCTAAGCGTGTCATTGAAAATGGCATCCACCGCCTAGAAACCAACCATAGTATTCGCTTACTGACCCCGGTATTTGATAGCCGCAGCCAATTAAAAAGCATTTTGCTAGGCTGGATCGAGTTTGAGTTTCAAACCAACGAACAACAATTACTCTTGTATAAGTCATTGTTCAGCAGCGTATTGCTGATTCTCGCATGCTGTTTGTTAGCCTTGTATTTAGCCTATCGCACCAGTGCCCGTATCACAGTGCCATTACAACATGTAAGTAATACCTTAAATCAGCTGGAATCTGGCAACCTTGAAGCGCGTATTCAATTATCAAATCACGGGGAGTTTAACGAATTATCCAGCGGTATAAATGCCATGGCCGCCAGTTTGCAACAAGCACAGCAAGAGCTACAAGACAGTGTTGAGCAAGCCACTGAAGATTTAAAAAGCACCCTAGAAGCCATGGAAGTGCAAAACATCGAACTGAACTTTGCGCGTCGCTCCGCACTAGAAGCCAGTAAAACAAAATCAGAATTCTTGGCAAACATGAGCCATGAAATTCGCACACCGTTAAACGGCATATTAGGCTTTAGCAAGCTCCTGGAAAAAACCCGCTTAAATAAACGCCAGCAGGAATACCTCAACACCATTGAAGCATCGTCTTCTAGTTTGCTCTCTATCATTAATGACATTTTGGATTTTTCAAAAATCGAAGCCGGCAAATTAGTACTGGATAGCGTGCCGGTTAATTTACGTGACCTGTGTGATGACGTACTCACCATGCTCGCCCCAGAAGCACACAAAAAGAACATCGAACTGGCCGCCATGGTGTATCAAGATGTGCCCATGGACATCATGGGTGACCCTACACGTTTAAAACAAGTACTCACTAACTTGGTCAACAACGCCATTAAGTTTACCGAAAGTGGCTCTGTGATCGTGCGCATCATGCTAGAAGAGCACATTAATAACAAAGTCGCGCTGAAATTCACCGTCACCGATACCGGCATTGGTCTAAGTGATGCGCAGCAAAACAACTTATTCAAAGCCTTTAGTCAGGGTGATACATCCACTACCCGCCGTTTTGGTGGCACAGGACTTGGTCTTGTGATTTCAAAACACATTGTCGGTCACATGCAAGGTGAAATCGGTTTAACTAGCCAGTTGGGAGCCGGCTCGCAATTCTGGTTTACCGGACAGTTTGAACCTTGCGAAGTGGAAGCAGAGGTATGGGATGACGCCCCATGGTTTGAAAAAAATGCTTACATCCTGTGCTCGCTGGATACCTCAAACCAAGTGTTGCGCCATCAATTGACCGCTATTGGTTTTAACGTGCAATCCTTTACCAGCTTGCAGCAGCTAAACGAAGCCCAACTAAGCCATCCGGCCGATGTTTGTTTAGTTGAAATCAACCCGAATACCGATGAACAATTACTGGAGAAAGTACAACACAGTTGTGATTTGATTGCCCTTTTGAACAACAATGAAAGTCACAGCCTTGATGTTCTGCAAAACTTAAACATTGAAAACCGCCTGGTTTGTCCTGTTTCAACACGCCGTCTAGTGCATGTTATCCATGACATCTTTAATGATGCTCAGCAGAACCATCTAAACTTTGTGGGTCATAACCCTGCACCCTTAAAAGTACTCGCTGTGGATGACAACCAACCGAACCTGGAATTATTAAGCACTTGGTTAGGGGATTTAAATATTGAGGTGGTCAGCGCCTCTGGCGGTCTTCAAGCGGTTGAGTTTGCTAACCACGAAGCCTTTGATTTGATTTTCATGGACATTCAAATGCCGGATCTTGATGGTTTATCCGCCACGAAAAGGATTCGTAAAATAGCACAACACCAAAATACGCCTGTGGTTGCGTTAACCGCCCATGCATTGCCCACTGAGCGCAAACAATTATTACAAAATGGCTTCGATGACTACCTCACGAAACCCATTAGCGAAGAGCAGCTTATTCATACCTTGATGAAATGGACCCATTACCAAGGTTTCAATTACCCCAAAACCCGCCAGCAAAACAATATTGAAACCGTACAAACTCAAGACGGCAATGCCGTCATCAATTGGCAATTAAGTTTAAAACTGGCTGGTGGAAAAGAAGACCTTGCTCACAAAATGCTAAATGGTTTGATTGAAGAACTAACCGCTATCAAGCCTTTACTTAAACACAAGAAAACACAAGAACTCATTGAACCAGTGCATAAGCTGCACGGGCTGTGCAAATACGTAGGCGCTGAATATTTACTGCGTTGCGTGGAAGGTGCAGAAATGTGTTTGAAAACAGACTGTGATCAATGGCCGCAATATCAACAAGAACTGTTACTTGCCATTGAAGAAGTCATGCAGTGGCAACAACAAAATATGCTGCCATTATTAGATAACGAAAAGATACAAACGGAATTAACAGAAAGTTAAATAATGGAGCAGAACGCCACACAGTAGTGGCGTTCATCACTGAGGCTCAGCAATACCGTTTGCCCACCCAGCTCATGTAAACGCTCCAATGCTTGATCATACAAGGTCACCACGGGTGCGCCAGATGGCAAGTTAGTCACTTCCATATTTTGCCACCCCACCCCTTTTGCGATGCCCGTACCCAAGGCTTTTGCAATGGCCTCTTTTGCACACCAGCGTTTAGCCAAAAACAATAAACGCACGGTTTCATCTTCAATCGAATCAAAACGGGCTTGTTCCGCTGGTGTTAAAATTCGTTTCACCAACTTCATGCCTTGGCGCTCATACACTTGCTGTATACGAGCGACTTCTAAAATGTCGGTACCGATGGCCAAAGTCATAATAGCTGCTAACTGCGAGAGGCTTCGTCGATCAACGCACGCATTTCTTTCACTGCCTGTTTTAATCCCACAAACATGGCGTGGGCCATCATGCTATGACCGATGTTTAATTCATTGATGCCTTTAATGGCCGCTATGGCTTGAGTATTGTGATAGTGCAAACCATGACCTGCATTCACAATCAAACCCTTGCTAATACCGTAGGCTACCCCTTGTTTGATTTTTTCTAGTTGCGCTAATTGTTCCGCTTCGCTTTCGGCATCAGCGTAATGTCCGGTATGAATCTCAATCACAGGCGCCCCACAGCGTACTGCAGCATCAATCTGTTGCTCATCTGCATCGATAAATAAAGACACCTCACTGCCCGCTTTCGCCAAACGTTCACAGGCTTGTTTGATAGCTGCTTCATTACCGATGACGTTTAGGCCACCTTCTGTGGTGAGTTCTTCACGCTTCTCTGGCACCAAACAAACCGCATGGGGTTTCACTTGTTCGGCAATGGCAATCATTTCATCAGTGACGGCCATTTCTAAATTCATGCGTGTGTTTAACATGTCACGTAACATAAATACGTCACGATCTTGAATATGGCGGCGATCTTCACGCAAGTGCAAAGTAATACCATCGGCACCGGCCTCTTCGGCCACTAACGCGCCGTAGACAGGATCAGGATAACGAGTGCCCCGTGCTTGGCGCAAAGTGGCAATGTGATCAATGTTAACCCCCAGCAGGACACGTTGGCTTTTCATAGTCTTTCCTATCAAGATAAATGCTTATATTGCTTTAATAATTCGCGGGCCTGTATGGGTTTATACCCAATTATAGGCCGTAACGCTAACCTCAGCAGACGCTTACACATTTTTAACGTACTAGCTTGGCTTAAGTCGCGCTGGGCAAGATTCATGAGATCTTGCCCATAAAAACAGTTGTTGGGGTTTTTCGCCGCATATATGTGGCTGACACGGGACATGCCTTGCTCCACAAAGAAGCCGTAGTGGTTATCTGGCTCAATGGGCTCTGCGGTTTTGAAATCAAAATCCCATTCGTAGCTTTGCCCCATGTGTTCTAGCAAGGTCAGCTCGAACATTCTTAATACATATTCCAAAGACTGGCTTTGCAAATGGGTTAACGCTTGACTGTAAGCTTCGTACAAACTTTCCGCTTCCACTTCGGCTTCACTGCGCAAAGCCCGCAAGATCACCTCATTTACATAAAACCCACTAAAAAGAGCATCACCCTTTAAATCCATAGGTAAGCTTTGGCTTTCGTATTTATCTAGATTTTTTAACCCTGAATCCCCATGAAAGAAAATCTGATATTCAATGAATGGCTGCAAGGACTGGCCTTGACTCATGTTTTTTTTCACACCCTTTGCAATACAGCGAATTAGGCCATAATCCGGCGTAAACAAATCCACCATAGCGCTGGTTTCGCGATATGGTCGAGAATGTAATACATAAGCGGGTTGTTTAATCATAGATAGGGTGTATCTATTTATTGAAGATTCGGTTGTTATTATTTTGCAGTGGGCCAAAGGCCCACTGATGGGATCAGTCTAAATCATTATAGCCTAGGGATTTAAGTGCTCGTTCGTCATCCGCCCAACCACCTTTCACTTTCACCCAGGTGTTAAGCATCACTTTGCAATCGAACATTTTTTCCATGTCTAAACGCGCATCACGCCCAATTTGTTTGATGCGCTCGCCCTTTTCACCGATCAAGATTTTCTTCTGACCGTCACGTTCCACTAAAATCAAAGCGTGTATGGTGATTAAGTTGCCCGTTTCTTCAAACTTTTCAATTTCCACTGTCATGGAGTAAGGCAATTCATCACCTAATTGGCGCATGATTTTTTCACGTACTAATTCGGCGGCTAAAAAGCGTGCGCTGCGATCAGTAAATTGGTCGCGATCATAAAAATGCATGCCTTCTGGTAAGTATTTAGCAATGCTGTTTTCTAACTCTTCAACGTTATTGCCCAGTTTTGCACTGACCGGGAACACTTCTAAGAAATCCATCTTCTCTGCCACTTCTTGCAAATGCGGCAACAAAGAGGACTTATCCGCTAAGTGATCCACTTTGTTAATCACTAAAATGCACGGCACTTTGGCAGCGATGATTTTTTGCAGTACCACTTCGTCTTCTGGCATCCACTTGGTGCGATCCACCACAAACACCACTAGGTCCACGTCTTTAATAGTGTTGGAGGCCACTTTGTTGATGTAACGGTTTAATGCTTTTTCTGTGTAACCTTCATGCAACCCAGGTGTATCCACATAAATGGCCTGCACATCACCCGTGGTTTTCATACCTAGGATTTGATGGCGAGTGGTTTGCGGTTTACGCGAGGTAATACTAAGCTTTTGCCCAAGAATACGGTTGAGTAATGTGGACTTACCCACATTTGGACGACCCACAATGGCGATGTAGCCACACTTCTCACTCATGACTCAACTCCTAATGCTTTTAACGCCTTTAATGCCGCATTTTGCTCTGCAATACGACGGCTACTTCCCACACCAAGAGTGACTTCCGGTAGGGCTTCAACTCGACAGCTCACTTTGAACTTTTGATCATGGGCCTGACCAAACACTTCCATCACTTCGTATTTCGGTAAGCGGTTTTGACTTTTTTGCAGATACTCCTGCAAACGGGTTTTCGAGTCTTTCACCACATCATCTAAATTGAGATCGGTTAAACGCTCACCGTACCACGCATGAATACGCTCAGTGACCGCATCCATACCAGAATCTAAATAGATGGCACCAATGATGGCCTCAATGGCGTCTGCCAAAATAGACTCACGGTTAAACCCACCGCTTTTCAATTCACCAGAGCCTAGCACCAAAAACTCCCCCAAATCGAAGTCTCGACCTAATTCGGCCAAGGTGGTGCCTCGCACAAGACCGGCCCGTAAACGAGACAGCTTGCCCTCTTTGGCATCTGGGAATTTATGAAACAGGGCTTCTGCCACCACAAAGTTGACGATGGAGTCCCCAAGGAACTCCAGACGCTCGTTATTCTTACCGCCTTTGCTGCGGTGGGTAAGCGCTAATTCAATTAGGCTTTGATCTTTGAATTCATAGCCAATTCGCTGGCTGAGCTTTTTTAGAGGATTATTCACTGAAATCTATGTAATGGTTAAAAGTGGCGACAAGTTCGATATTTGATACCAGCGGTACTCGGCGCTCATATTCCATATCAATGATAATTTTAGAACCTTGGCCATCAACTTCCACAAAATCTACCAATTGACTCACGCCATTGATGCTAAAGCGCTTTTGTATCATTTCTTGAATCTGGTGACGGCTGTATTCTTTGCTTTGGGCTTCTTCTTTTAGGTTCTCAAAAACTGTTTCGACTGCCCAGTTTTGCGTATACAAGGGCATCACTTTCAACATAGTGAAAAAACCAAAAAAACATAAAAGGATGACAATTAAAATAAAAATGCCGCTAAAGCCTTGTTGCGTTTTCATAAAGCGCCCTTGTTATTATTGTTAATTAAGTGGATAGCCTTAGCTATCCACTGACAGTACCGCATGGAATGCAGATTGTGGGACTTCAACATTACCCACCTGCTTCATACGTTTTTTACCTTCTTTTTGCTTCTGCAACAGTTTCTTCTTACGGGATACGTCACCACCATAACACTTGGCGGTTACGTTTTTACGCAAAGCTTTTACTGTTGAACGAGAAACAACCTGATTGCCTATGGCCGACTGAATGGCCACATCAAACATCTGACGCGGGATCAATTCAGCTAGTTTTTCACACAAGGCGCGGCCATAGCTGCGGGTTTTCTCACGGTGGATAATCACAGCTAACGCATCAACACGCTCACCGTTAATCAGAATATCCATACGCACCAATGGCGCCGCCTCAAAGCGAGTGAAGCTGTAATCAAGGGATGCGTAACCTTTACTCACTGATTTTAAGCGGTCAAAGAAGTCACCCACCACTTCACTCATAGGCATATCATACTTCAAAGCCACCTGAGTGCCTGTGAAGTTCATATCCTTTTGCATACCGCGTTTTTCAACGCACAAGGTAATCACGTTACCCACCAACTCTTTAGGCACCAAGATATTGGCTTCACAAATTGGCTCGCGCATTTCAGCGATTCGACTTGGATCCGGTAATTTAGACGGGTTAGCCACTTCAATCACTTCACCATCGCTGAGCGCCAATTCATACACCACGGTAGGCGCGGTAGTGATCAGATCTAAATCGTATTCACGCTCAAGACGTTCTTGGATGATTTCCATGTGCAGCATGCCTAAGAAGCCACAACGGAAACCTAAGCCCAGTGCGTCGGAAGACTCAGGCTCGAAGAACAAGGACGCGTCATTCAACGACAACTTATCCAAGGCATCACGGAAATCTTCATATTGATCAGAGGAAACTGGGAACAAGCCCGCATATACCTGAGGTTTTACCTTGGTGAAACCCGGTAAGGACGACACTTCATCGGCCTTTTTGCTGTGAACCAGAGTATCACCCACTGGCGCACCATGAATGTCTTTGATACCCGCACAAATAAAGCCTACTTCACCGGCTTTCAGTTCGTTGGTCACCAGGCGCTTAGGTGTGAAAATACCCACAGAATCCGCCTGCCAGTCACGGCCGGTGCTCTTCACGCGAATCTTATCGCCTTTTTTCAAGGTACCGTTCATCACTCGTACTAAGGACACCACCCCTAGGTAGCTGTCGAACCAAGAGTCGATGATCAAGGCTTGCAGTTCACCGTTTATATCCCCTTTAGGCGGCGGGATGCGATGAATCATGTCTTCTAATACGTCTTCGATACCCAAGCCACTTTTGGCACTGCAACGTACAGCCTCAGTGGCATCGATGCCAATGATCTCTTCGATCTCTTGGGATACCTTGTCTGGGTCCGCCTGCGGCAAATCCATTTTATTCAGTACCGGCACCACTTCTAAATCTTGCTCAATGGCGGTGTAACAGTTAGCCACAGACTGGGCTTCTACCCCTTGAGCTGCATCCACAACCAGCAGCGCCCCTTCACAGGCGGCTAAAGAGCGGGATACTTCATAGCTGAAATCCACGTGTCCAGGGGTGTCGATGAAGTTTAATTGATAGATCTTGCCATCACGGGCCTTGTATTTAAGGGTTACGCTCTGGGCTTTGATGGTGATACCACGCTCACGCTCGATATCCATGCTATCCAGCACCTGAGCCTGCATTTCACGCTCGGTCAGACCTTCACAGTGTGAAATAAATCGGTCCGCAAGGGTGGATTTACCATGATCGATGTGGGCAATGATTGAAAAGTTACGAATGTGATCCAGATTACTCACGTAATGACAAACCTAATAGGTGAAAATTGCGGCGATTTTACACGAATTCGCCGCACTAGGATAGGCACATAAGTAGTTAGAAGGTTGATAACACTGGGTTTATAACCCTGATGACAGGGCGCTCGCAGCCCGTTGGGCTGCGGCTAAAATCCCTTAATCGTTCACTCTTAAGGTAATAAACAGTGGCGAGCCTCGTCTTACGATACGCATATTCACCAAACGCCCACTGGGCAGCTGTTTTACCACTCGCTCAAAATCGGACATATCACGAATGATTTCATTGTAAATCATGGTGATTACATCACCGCTGACCAAGCCCGCGTTGGCACCGGCCCCTTGGCTCACGTTTTTCACCATGACTCCATCTGTATCCCACTGTTTTCTCTGCTCAGCGGTTAACCCCACCACTTCGATGCCCAAGCGATTAACCTGCTTACTTGGCTGTGGGCGGTTGCTGGCTAACATAGTATCGTCTTGAGGCAGCTCTCCGATTTCCACTGATAAGCGCTTTTTCTTACCGTTACGAACCACTGTGATATTGGCTTTTGAGCCCGGACGCACACGACCCACTAGGTGCGGCAAATCACTGCTCAGTACCACTTCTTTGCCATTAAATTCCGTAATAATATCGCCGTACTGCACCCCCGCGGCAGCCGCTGGCCCGTTTTGCACCACCTGACTCACCAAAGCACCGGCGGCTTTTTTCAAGCCAAAGGATTCCGCTAGGTTTTTATCCACTTCTTGAATGGCAACCCCTAACCAACCACGGGTAACAGAGCCGGTCTCTTTTAACTGATCCACCACTTCCATGGCCACATTCATGGGAATGGCAAAACTTAATCCCATAAAGCCACCACTGCGGGTATAAATTTGTGAGTTGATCCCCACCACCTGGCCGTCCAAGTTGAATAACGGACCACCCGAGTTACCTGGGTTGATGGCCACATCGGTTTGAATGAAGGGTACGTAGTTTTCGTTAGGTAAGCTGCGGCCTTTGGCGCTGACAATGCCTGCCGTCACTGAGTAGTCAAAACCAAATGGGCTACCAATGGCCACCACCCACTCACCTACTTTCAGCTTCTCGCTGTTACCAATTTCCACCGTGGGCAAGTTTTTAGCTTCGACTTTTAACAGCGCTAAATCTGAACTGGGGTCATGGCCAATTAATTTCGCTTCTAGCTCACGTCGATCATTAAGACGCACAAAGATTTGATCCGCGCCGTCAATCACGTGGTTATTGGTAAGAATATAACCATCATCACTGACGATAAAACCTGAGCCTAATGAGGCACGCTCTTGGGAGTGACCCCTTGGGTTATTACGAGGAACTTGTGGGACGCCGAAGAAATGGCGGAAGATGTCAGGCACGCCCTGAGGTAAATCCATTTGTCCGCCAAAGCGGCTTTGTACTTTTTGGGTTGTGCTTATGTTCACAACCGCAGGGCTGGCCTCTTCTACTAATTCAGTAAAGTCGGGTAATTGCGAGAATGCCTGAGCAGACAAGAAAAAAAGGCAAAAGCACAATATTCGCTTCATCAAAAACTCCATTCAAATTGTCAGTTAACCGTTTCGGCGTTGTCTATCGCAAACTTTGATTAACACTTAATCCACTTTTTAATCAATTTCACACATGGGAATATGACTCTCTACGGCCAATTCCTTGCGAACTAATCTTGGGTGCCAAGCCGCAAAATTCAAGTGCTTCATTTTACGATTCACCCAAACAAAACCCGCCAGCAAAGCTAAAAATGACAGTAACACCACCACCTTTTCATCCAAGCTTATGAGAGTAGCCAGCATGGCGGTGATGATCATGACCCCTAAAGGCAGCCCATACATAAGCATAGATGATCGAAGAATAGCTTGCTCAGGCACACCGATAATCACTTGATCATCCGCTTGCACATCCAAGCCATTACGGGCCACTGGCAAGTCGATTTGTTTTTGACCCACTTTAGCAAGCAGGCTATGACCACAGCCTTTTTGCGCCTGACAGGAGCCGCAGGCGCTCTTGGCAATGGCTTGAACCCAAACCACATCGCCATCCACTTTTAATACTCGGGCGGATTCTTCAACCATGCTCACACCTGTCTCTGCGAAAAAGTAGGGGTTTTACAGCAGCTCTACACTTTCCGCAATACGCTGAGCCGTAGCCGCGGGAATTTCACCCACAACGGTAATGCGATGGGTTTCGCCATGCCATTGCTTATGCTGCACGGCCAATGCCGTTGGACCAGCCTGTGCGGTGCCTTCGTCTAAGACTTTTTCCACCTGCTCCACATACACTGAGAACATGACAATGCCATCACTATAAATACGACGAGCTGACATTTTTGGCGCATATCCGGTGGCTGCTTCGTCTTCAAAACCCGCTGGAATCCAATTTAAACGCCACTCTAAAACATCTTGTTCTGTGGTTTTTAGTACTTCTGCAGCAGGAGCTTGGGTTAGCTCAACCCCCTTGGTTCTTGGCTCATAACGTTCCGCCTCAAACTTAGACTTGGGCATAAAATAACTGAACTGATAACGCTCCAACACTTGGCCTTGGCGAGAGATTAACTCGGTACGCAGCGGCACTGTGGTTTCGCTATCCAGCCATAACTGATAAAAATGTCGACTAGCGTCTTTTGGCACCAGTTGAATGCCATGCACTAAACGTCCTGCGATGCGTTGCTTGCCTAGACTGCGAAAATCATACGCTTTACTCAGCTGACGAGTGCTGCCCAATTCTTTATTGGCAAACGGCGAACTGCCCTGTTGTTGAATTTGCTCCACGGTGTGGTCTGGGTTTATGCAGTACAAAGCCTCGCCACGGCGAATTACTTCTCGCACCATGCCATCAAGGTGCAGTAATCGCTCCCAAATAGCGCCCTCAT
>JBFEWA010000147.1:0-7307 GCA_041546605.1 Bermanella sp. | reverse complement strand
GGTGCCGCTCCTGGGTTGAAAATCAGCCAAGTCGTGAAGTGGTTTATTTTAAATGATCGACAACGGTTTAAGCGTTGGGCCCTGCAACAATTGATGCACGATAAACCAACCACACTTATTCCCAGCCATGGGGAGATAAAAACAAGCGATACTCTTTTCACGCAATTAGAAGTTTTACTAAAAAGCCGCTTATAAAAGCGGCTTTTTTAAACAATCATTAAAAGCTAGCAGCAAACCCAATCGTCGGGCCATGTATGATGGTGTATGGCGGATCAAACAAAATCTCCCCTTCTTTGGCATCAAACTCGCCAGGCTTGTCCATAAAGAAGCTCGCTCGTAAGTGATAACCCACATTCACCACATATGAAAAGCCTGAACCAAACTGCCCGATCATCCAACCTAATTCGTAATTCCCCTGCATACCAGGAAAGACTTTGGATTCACCATTTTGATTAAACTGAGTTAATTCTGGAGCATCAGAAGTGGTCACCTTACCTACAGAAAAAATAGTGGAAGATGAAATATACCAATCGTTTTTAAAACTGATAATGCCACGCTCAAAATCAAAGCCATTCAAAGCAAAGTTACGCACCGGATCATAATGCACACCAAAACCGATGCTTTGCACGTCAGTGGCGTCATCTTGTAAATACAAGGTGGTGCCAGCATCGTTATACTTATATAACTTGGGTACCGCATATTCTTGATAAGCTACACCAAGAGCAAATCCGGCATAATCAGGCTTTTTTAGAATATCGATACGAAAATAATCATTGTCATATGAACCCAGCTGCGCATCTGTATTCTCATCCAAAATACGCCCAGACAATTTCACTTTTTCCACTTGAACCAATGTGCCATCCAACAACAAGCCCAAGGCAAAGTCTTGTACTTCATTATCTGTGTTAATACCAAGATCACCAAAAAACTCCACCTTGCCTTTATCACTGTAACCAAACTTCACTTGCTTCAATTGATTGCTGTCGGACTCATAGTAGCGGTCAAATTCAATAGCATGAAACTTCGCATCTATAACCCCCACGCCCACATAGCTTTTGGCCAACACACTGTGTGCTATTAACAACAAGCCTGCCCCAATCAAACCACGCATTGTCACTCCCCCATTTTCAGTAACATCATTCAACCCCAAATCTATGAGATATAAGCCCCAAAGTAGCAAGCAAGAGCTTTCTCTAGCGCCACTAGACATCCCACATTAGCAAACACTAACATTTTACCCAAGAAGACCACAACGTCTACACATGGCCTTAAATCTCAGGGTTGTGTACAATGCGGCAATTTTTAGACCCTTTCTGACAGGTACCTACATGCAAACGGTTCAGCAAATACTTGAACACAACCAGATTCCATCCTCTTTGTCTGAAACCATCAATACCGTGCTGAATGCCAGTAAAGACATTGCTTTCTTGCTACAAAAAGGCGGAATGGGGGATATTCTAGGCTCAGCTGAACAAGAAAACGTACAAGGTGAAACCCAGAAAAAGCTCGATGTTATCTCCAATGACCTGCTAAAAGACGCCTTAAAAGCGTGCCCTGCGGTTGCCGGTATCGCCAGTGAAGAGGAAGATCTGCCTGTAGCGGGCAACGCTGATGGTGAATTTTTGGTGATTTATGACCCACTAGATGGCTCATCCAACATCGATATCAATGTTACCGTAGGTACTATTTTCTCTATTCTGCCAAGCAACGGCGGCAACCCAGCTGAAGAAGCCACTTACTTGCAAAAAGGCCGCAACCAATTGGCCGCAGGCTATGTGCTATATGGCCCATCTACCCTGTTAGTGATGACCACTGGCCAAGGGGTGGACATTTTCACCCTAGACCCAGACACCAAAGAATTTGTACTTACCCAAGGTCAAGCCCAAATCACCCCAACCACCAAAGAGTTTGCCATCAACATGTCTAACCAGCGTTTCTGGGCAGAACCGATGCAAAACTACGTAGCAGACATGCTGCAAGGTGAAGAAGGCCCATTGGCGAAACGTTACAACATGCGCTGGATCGCCGCCATGGTGGCTGAAGTTCACCGTATCATTAATCGCGGTGGTATCTTCATGTACCCATGGGATAGCCGTGAGCCAAACAAACCAGGCAAACTTCGCTTAATGTACGAAGGCAACCCAATGGCCATGCTAGTGGAACAAGCTGGCGGTCTGGCGACCAATGCCGACATCGCCATCATGGATATTCAGCCAGAACTGATCCATCAGCGTGTACCTGTGATACTTGGCAGTAAAGAAGAAGTGGAAATCGCACTCTCTTATCACAAGTAACCACAACTTAAAGCGTACAAAAAAGCCAGTCATTGACTGGCTTTTTTATTGCTCCCACGCTCAAGGTTTATTGAAGCAAAAAAAGCTCCCAACCTTTATTGCCATATTGATGCACCTGCTTGGTATGTTCGCTTACCTGCAAAATATATAACCAATGATTGTCTACCAGATGGCGAATATCCTCGTTGGCATGAATGATTTTTTCAATGGCTTCTCGGGGAGCCGCTATAAAGACACTTAAACGCAACGGCTGGTGCATCCATTTTTCACCATCGTGCAGCGATTGCTTAGACAAGCCAATGCGCAAATCACCGCCATTACCTTCAAACACGCCGATATTGCCACCCACCACATTATGCAAAACCTTATTACCACTGCCGAATTTTAAATTATCCGTCACCGATGCGTTGTACTGCATGTTAATCCAGTTTGTGACGATCATAGGAGCAGACATAATACTATTGAGCAACTCTACATCCAGATCGCGACGCCAATCATAATCATGTAAGAATGCGCGGCCTTGTAAATCTAAACCATAGGTCAATGACCGCGGCCCAATGAAAAAGGCAGCATTATTTGCCAAGCCCCACTCTGTTCTCACCTGTGACCAATCTTGAGATCGCTGCACAATCTTTGTCGATAACTGAGTATCTTGACGATTAAGCCCAAGCTTTTCAGCACGCTCTTGTTGAGAGGCTGTTTGCGCATGCGCTAACCAAGCACTAATGGTTTCATCCAGCTCCGCTTGATTTAAGACCACTAATTCATCTGTGGTGGTATTATGCAAAGTAGGCACAAACTGGGTTTTCTCTGGGATAGCAATGCCCTCTGACAGTAGAGCATGGCGAATGGTTTTATCATTGGCTAACTGACAAAACACACGCACGTTGAGTTCACCACTCTGCCCACCGCACGCACCGCAATTTAAACTATGCTGATGTGGATTATTAACCCCCTCACTACCATGGCCCACGATTAAAACCGTTCTGGAAAACTTTTCAGTTAAGCCAATTCCCTTAAGTGCACTTGCAATTAAGCTGGTTTTTTCCATGAGCGTTACGGGGCTATGACCTTTCTTCAACGACCATACCGAGTGAGCTGAAAACTCTGTTTTGCCTTTCTTTTCGCCATTAAACTTAAAAGCACTTTTTAATAATTTAAAACCATAAAATAAACCTAACGACTCCACCATACTAAAGGTTGAACTCGGTTGCTGTGACCACTCTGAAAAGCGCGCTTTGCGATTTGATGTTCTTGCATGTTCGCCTTGGATAACATCAATATTGTAAGCATCTTCTTCTACTGAATAGGGTGCCTGTATCAACCCAGGCAATTGTGGGCGACTTGAATACTTACTGTGTTGCGCATATTCAATTGGCATTCCGAAAAAACCCGCATAACCAAAGGTTTGAATTTTCTCGCTCTGTGCTTCTAAAGCACGTCGCATAACTTCAGAACGCACATCTATACAAAAGACAGCTTGTAATTCCGGCGATATATCCACCTCAGTCTGGGATTCTTGAGTCTGCTTGCTTAAATCACGCACAATGGATTCTTGATAAGCTATTTCAAGGGCCGCCTGCCATACCCATAGTGCTTCTTGAGCCTGTTGATGTTGATCAATCACTCGTGGCAAAAGGGCTTTTTCCTGTGACCATTGGAAATTCAGCTTACGCATGGTCTCACCTGACTTGTCGCAATGATAGCGCCAAAGCACTAACTCCCATGCCAAGCGAATAGCAAGGAAGTCAAACATACTGACACCCGCATGAGATTTCTTGTCATGGAAGTTTTGATAAGCAATCCATGACGCCCAACCGTTTACTTCAAGTAATAGTGAAAACATGTAGTTTTCTAGAATGTCATCATCAATACCTAATTCGTCAATGGCTTGTGAAAACAACGCAGTGGTGTCATGGGTCAGCTGCTTAAAGTAATGATTCAATTTTGGCTCACCCATTAAGATGGCCACACCTTTATCTTTTTGAATCACCTGCAACCAAGTTTCATAAAGCCCATTTTCATGATCAGCATGCATGGGCTTTAGTGGTCCGTCATATTGAAAGTACGCCGCACAAAACTGGCTTATTTGGTGGGTGATTTCATCTCGCCATGCCACTTTATTTTCACGTTCAGCATCCAGCAAGTCACTAATATTATGCCAATGATTCAATTCCCCCTGATTCAGCTCCTCTGCTGCCAGGTTTTTAGTAAACGCGTTTACACCCAAATTTTTAGCAGCCAATTCTAAATGTTTAACACTAATTACGCCTGCCTGTAACTGTTCAAGGTAAAAGCTTGCGGGCATCAAACTTTGGATTTTCGCTAAAGCCGCGAGCTTTGCAGACACGCTTTCTATGGGTTGCTCTCGCACATTCCAATAAGGATTGACTGCAATGTTTTGATCCAGTGGCCACGTAGGAGCCACACTGTCACACGCAGCATGAATGGCCTGATGTTGGAACGCTGTTAATGATTCATTCATGATTGATACATTCTTCATAACAGGCTCTCCTGTTGATTAGATACAATCTTTTTCGCGTTAGCTCTTTCGGGCAATGCTTTTGGCCATATTGCCAACGTGGCACGTGTACTCCACTCATCAATGTACAATCCAGAATACAATGCCAAGTTACATGCCTGTACCCACTTACGATGCAATTGATAACGCTGTAAATATCCCGCAACAAACAACACAACAAAAATCAGGCTTATCCAAGCATCGGCCCAAACATTGTAGGCATGACTTGCAGGCTCTAATAAAGAGTAAGAGGAATACTTTAACGTCATATAAGCGATGAGAATGAAACTCGCCAATAGCGTTTGAGTGACAATATTAATTTGATTAAGGCCACTATTGCGCTGTGCAAGCAACATTACCAATGACAATGCTAACAAGACCCAAAGACTGATATACCCTTGGAATTGAATGCCCTGATCTAAAGTAAAAATCACAAGCAGTACAAATAGTAAGCCGACAATTGCAAAAGCAAGCAGCCATTGTAAAACACTAGGAGGACGCTCTACCGAGTTTCTTGCCTGCATACTTTGCGTAACCGCACTGCCTGAGTTTAAAAATCCATACGCCTTATAGAAGGAGTGTGCGACCAAATGCAACAAGGCTAATTCATACAAACCCAATGCACATTCAACTAACATCAAACCCATTTGCGCACTGGTGGACCAAGCCAAACGTACCTTGATACTGATTCGCGTCATCATAATCAAAGCTGAAATCAAAATCGTCAGACCCGCTACCACCAGTACAATCCATTGGGCGGCGCTGGATAAAGCAAACAAAGGTGCAAAGATAATCAGCACTACCCCACCCATATTAATCACACCACCGTGCAAGGCAGCAGAAACCGGAGTGGGAGCCTCGACAACTTGAATCAACCAGCCATGCACAGGTAACTGGGCACACTTGATAATCACCGCCAAGGCTATCAAACACATTGCCACATTTTCTTGTAAGTTAAGGCTTGACTCAGTGCTGGCGTAATAACCCATAACGTCACTGATTACCCAAGTACCATGTTGAACATACAACACAATAAAGGCAGCCAATAAACTCAACTCAGCCACTCGTGCAAAAATGAATTTTTTATGGGCAGCCATCACCGCTCGGGGACGCTCAGGATAAAACAGAAGTAACTGATGCATGAATAGGCTCACCGCCATCCACGCCACCAATAAAATCAACAGGTGATTACTCAACACCACCATAGAGGCGGCCGCGAATGTAAGCTGGAGCATGGCACAAAACTTTTGCAGGCGAGGTTCACCTTGCATGTAGTTTTCACTGAAGCGCAATACCACAAAGGCAATCACCGAAATCGTTAATAAAATAATTGGCGTGACATTGGTAATATGAATCCATGTAAGCGGTGAACTAGATGTTCCTTGGATGAGCACCCAAACAAAAAGCACTGCACTGGTCATTAGAGCCATAAAGCCTGTGACTTGAGGGTAACGCCAACTAAAAGTGGTTCTACTCAGCATGGTTTGTGCGAAACCCAGTAAGAACATGGCGGGGACACACAAGCCTAAGATCAAGGGCAGCAATTCGAAAATGGGCATGATTTGTCTCTCTCATTGAATTCGGGGAGATTATGAGTGGAAAGAGACAATCAAGTAAAATAGATATAAAATATCATTTCATTCTATTTTAAAGAACGATATGAGCCGGCTTAATTACCATCACCTCTATTACTTTTGGCAAGTGGCCACCCACGGTAACTTAACTCAGGTGGCTAAATCCCTACATGTTTCACAGAGTGCACTATCCTCACAAATCAAGCAGTTAGAGGACAATATGGGCACCCTCTTATTTGAGCGTCGCGGCCGTAAACTCTTATTAACAGGAGCTGGACAGCAGGTTCTAGCCTATGCACAGGATATTTTCAGTAAAGGAGAAGAGTTAGAGTCTCTGATGCTGCGTGGTGTCGAGCCCGAATTTCAACACGTGAGAATTGGCATGCTCTCGACTATGTCACGTAACTTCATTGAAGGCTTTATACAACCCATGCTGCTCGACACACAGCATAAAGTTCGATTCAGCTTACACTCCATGGGAATGTCTAACTTACTCAACGGCTTAGCCAAGCATGAATTCGATTTAATTCTAACCAACACACAAATGGGTACTAACGAAAACGATGACACGCCATGGCTTAGTCAATTAATCGCTAGGCAACCATTGGCCATTGTTGGCCCCAAATCACTAAAGATAAGAGCGCGCTTTCCAAAACGTTATGACGAATTCCGTTGGGTATTACCAGGGGAAAAAAGTGAAATAAGAAGAAGTTTTGATGGCTTTTGTAGCCAATACCAATTTCAACCCAATATTCTTGCTGAAACCGATGACATGGCCATGTTACGACTGTTGGCTCGTGATAGCGGCGCGTTAGCCGTATTGCCCGAGGTGGTGGTAAAAGATGAGATCAAGCAAGGTATTTTAACCAGCTACATGCCCCTACCTAACATTTATGAAAACTTTTATGGCATCACTGT
>JBFEWA010000055.1:0-12498 GCA_041546605.1 Bermanella sp. | reverse complement strand
ATCACTTGAATGCTATGGGTCATTTTATAGCTCCTTCCAAGCGTTCAAATCGCCACCAAGGGAAATAAATTCCGCTTCATCAATGGCGTAAAACTGCACCGCATCGCCAGCTTTAACCGGCATGGTTGGATTACCCTTTGGATCAAACATAGGGGTTGGGCAACAACCAATTAAATTCCAACCACCTGGGCTCACAGCAGGGTAAACGGCCGTTTGGCGATCCGCGATAGCCACCGCACCTTTCGGCACTTTTTTGCGTGGCGTAGCTAAACGGGGCATAGCGATACGCTCATCGGTTTCACCTAAATAAGCAAAGCCAGGGGCAAAACCAATGGCGTAAACGCGATACAAGGTTTGCTGATGAATCTCGATGGCTTGCTCGCGGGTTAAACCACTTTTTTCACAAATGCCGGCTAAATCTGGACTCACTTGTTCACCATAAAATACCGGTAAACGCACAACCGCTTGCTCTTGAGCATCGTTGCCTTTTTGAGATTGATTTTGAGCTTGGCGAATCAATCCGCGAACGTGTAAGTGATCCGTACGTAACGCATCAAAGATCACTAACAAAGAAGCGTAACTTGGCACCAAGTCCACTAAGGTTTCACCCACAAATTGCGATAGATATTCTGTGGTGTGTTGTATGGCAAGACTCACGTCATTGCTGACGTTCTCACCAAAATACACGATTAACGAATTTTCACCGGCAACATGAATGCGCATGTTAGGCACCCTGTTGAATCAGTTGACGAATCTCGGCAATGGCTTGCACGCCTTCTAAATTGTCACCGTGTACACATAGCGAATCTGCTTTGATGCTTAACGTGTGACCACTTACCGAAGTGATGGTGCCTTGCTCGTTTAACTGTTTCACTTGCGCCAGCATTTTTTCTTTGGTGTGAACCGCACCAGGTTTACTGCGCGCTAATAATTTACCGTCGTCGTCATAACAACGATCCGCAAACGCTTCGAATAATAATTCCACGCCCTCTGCAGCGGCGTCTTGTTCATGCTGTGCCGCATCTTGTGTGGCTTGTAGCATGAGTTTTACTGGACGATGGAACTGGGCCACTGCTTTCATTATGGCGCCACGCACATCGGCTTTAGCCATCATGTCGTTATATAAAGCACCGTGAGGCTTCACGTATTCCATGGTTAAGCCTTGGCTTTTTGCCATACCGTCCATGGCGCTCATTTGATACAACATGAAGCCGATGATTTCCGCTTCTGAGCAATTCATGGAGCGACGGCCAAAACCCACAAGATCCGGATACGCAGGGTGAGCCCCCACCATGACGCCGTATTTTTTCGCAAGAGCCAAGGTCTTCATCATGACCACTGGATCGCCACCGTGAAAGCCACAAGCAATGTTGGCTTGATCAATATGTGGAAAAACGTCTTCGTCTAGCCCCATCTTCCAAGAACCAAAACTTTCACCTAAATCGCAATTCAATAACAAAGGCATAGATGGCTCCTTATAAAATCGCTAATTTAGAATTTGGAATATCCGTCACCACCATATGGCCCGGAGAATGGGTAATACAAAACTCAGGCTTGGCCGCCATAATCGCCGCTTGCGGGGTCACACCACAGGCGGTAAACACTGGCACTTCACCTTCTTTGATGGTCACAGCGTCGCCATAATCTGGCTTATTTACATCTTTAATGCCAATGGCGGCTGGGTCACCAAAGTGAATCGGCGCGCCGTGCACCGATGGGAAACGGGAACAAATTTGAATCATCCGAATGGCGTCCGCCGGTTTAAATGGACGCATGCTCACCACGGTATTGCCGTGGAAACGACCGGCACTGCGACACGCGATATTGGTGTCGTACATGGGCACATTCACCCCTTCGGTAATGTTGCGCACCTCTAGGCCATCGGCCAATAGGGCTTCTTCAAAACTGAAGGAACAGCCTAGTAAGAAGGTCACTAGATCGTCGCGCCACACATGAGAGATGTCAGCTACCTCTTCCACTAACTCGCCATCTCGCCAAATACGGTACTTAGGCACATCGGTGCGGATGTCGAAATCGGGGGCTATTTCAGGCATCTGGGTATCACCCGGTTGAGCGGCCATGGCAACTACAGGGCAAGGTTTCTGATTAAGCTGACAAAACTGTAAGAACTCGTCCGCCCACGCTTTGGGGAGAATCGCCACATTACACTGCACAAACCCTTGGCATAAGCCGGATGTATTGGTCTGATGCTCGCCACTGCGTATGGCTTGACGTAATTGAGCTGGCGTTAGCTGTGTGGACATGCCACACCCCCTTGTGTGAACTGAAATTGATTATATGTCTCAACTTGTAGCATTCTGAGCAAATGAGTCAAGTATTGCCATATCACCTAGGGGGTAGGAAAAATGTTAAGTGCTTGTTGCTAAAGGCAAAGCAGGCATCGGGCAAGACAGAATAATACTGATGAGTTTCAGCGCCTGATATTCCTTAGGCTCCACAATCCCATCATGCAAAACAATGTCGCCACACACATCCATTAAAGAACGTTTCAACATGGGCGCCAATGCTTTCAATTTTTTCAATGTGAGATACAGCTCTTTTGCTTGTAGAGAGGACTCTGCAATTAAAGGACTTTGCGCCATAGTAAAGACATTCAACATACGCTTATGCAACGCTATCTTTTCTACATCATTCGCCCCTGTATTATGAATCAAACTGGATATAACCACATTAAATTCATGGGCCACTACATTGATGTTTTTAATGGTATGAGAAGAACGATTCAGCGTTTCGCTAAAGGCGTTTTTCAACAAGGTATATACGCAAATTTCAAACAAGCTTAATTGCTTATCCCATTTGGCTAAAACCAGCACCTGCTCCAATAGCCCTTTTTGTATTTCTGCATCAAGGGTTTTTAATAATGGTACCAACAACTCAACTAAAGGAATGGCCAATCTTTCATGTAACTGGCTCGAGAGTAAATTCAAATCATTGATATACGCATCACAATTTGGATGTTGTTGCTTAATCCACTCTAACTGTTGTTTGCGGATAGCTTGATCTTCATTCAACAAAATATACAGCAGAATGATTCGCGCTTTTTCTGGATGCTGGAGTGCCTGACGAAACTCATAGGGCATATCATCATGCAAACTCATGGCGTATTCTAAATTCACCGCTGCCAATGTTCCGATGACATTATGCAGGTGATCATTCGCCTCGTTTTGCAGACGACTTACATCTGCACCATAAATGGTTTTTGCGTTTTGTGTCACTTGTTGCTGCTGTTCGATCGCCTGTTTTTCGCGAGTTACTTTACGCTTACGCGCTAAATCTCGCTTCAAAAATGTTTTATCGATGGCGTTAATTCGATCCAGCAATGGCGGATGGGTAGCAAACCAATTATTTTTCCGCGAAGAGGCAATGCACATATGGCTGATCTCTTCGGCTCTTGGTGATTTCAATAAACCTTGCTGACCATTTAACAAAATGACATTTAATGCACTGGCTAATGCTTCTGGGTTACGGGTAAATTGAACAGACGAGGCATCGGCCAAATATTCACGCTTACGGCTAATGGATGTACGCACTAATCGCCCAAAGAAAACCCCAAGGTAACCGATCACAATCAAGGGCACACCTATAATTAGACCACCACCACGACGATCGCCCGAAGAATAGGAACGGGATCTGCGATAACCATAACCACTGCGATGCCTCGGCTCCAATAACAACATGCGCCCTAATTCAGCCACCCAAACAAAACCCGCCAACAACACCAGCAAGCGAATATTCAAGCGATTATCACCATGCAAGATATGGCTAAACTCATGCCCCACAACCGCTTGCAACTCATCACGATTCATTGCGTTTAACAAACCACGGGTCACCACTAAGGCACTGTCTTCAAACCCATAGCCAACCACAAAGGCGTTAACAGAGGATTCGTTATCTAATACATATACCCCTGGCGTGGTCACGCCTGAGGCAATGGCCATTTCTTCAACTACGTTAATAAGTTGTTGTTCTTTTTCTACATCAGATGCAAACCCTAAAGAACGCGCCCCCAAGCTAATGGCTAATCCATTGCCGCCTTTGCGCAATTCGAACCAACGGGCAAAACAGCCAATGCTGATCATGAACACAGACAATAAAGAGGCATACAAACCATGCAAACTTACTTGCCATGAAAGAAAACCAGAGAAGGATAATTCTGCTACTGCGTACACATTTAAATGACCATTAGGCATGCTGCCAAGCAGCATATAAATCACACCATTAACGGCCATGACAAACACAACACAGACAGATAAAAACAACAAAAGCAGCCGAGTACTGGCTGCTTTTGCTTGTGCTTGATGTTCAAAAAAATCCATATTACATCTTCGCCATTGATACCTAGTTAAAGTTTACGCTAACCGGTTTTTGAATGGCCTTATCTTTAAATTTCAACAGATTTGCTTCTTTAAAGGTAAAGGCATTGGCAATGATATTACTAGGGAAAGATTCTCGATAGGTGTTGTATTCCATCACAGAGTCATTAAATGCCTGACGGGCAAAACTAATACGATTCTCAGTAGAGCTTAATTCTTCCATCAACTGCTGGAATTGAGTGTCGGCTTTTAGATCTGGGTAAGATTCACTCAAAGCAAATAACTTGCTCATCATGCCGCCTAAGACTTCTTCAGCACCGTTCAACGCACTGACATCCAATTGACCTTTACTGCCTTGCAAACCTTTCAAAATGGCACTGGCTTCGTTACGAGCAGAAATCACCGCCTCTAAAGTTTCGCGCTCATGCTTTGCATAACCCTTAGCGGTTTCCACTAAGTTCGGAATCAGATCATAACGACGTTGTAACTGAACATCGATCTGAGAAAAGGCATTCATATGACGATTGCGCAATGTCACCAAACGGTTGAACATCATGGCAACAAATAAAACGGCACCAATAATAACGGCCCAAGTAATTAACGTACTATCCATTGTTTTTTATCCTTCTGATAGAGATAGGCAATAGCTTACCATGGCTAAAATAGACAGGGTAGTCAGAAGCGCCCTTCTTTATATTTTTAGTCAAGGTATATACGAAAGCTTAAAACAAGCTCCAGCAAGGACCTCAAAGCAAGCACTGCGATCAAGCTTTACCTATTATTGATATGAAAGTTCTAAATAGAGATGGCTGACTAGTAATGGATATATTAAAACGACTTTTCACAATCCAATGTGATTTTAAATTTGATCACATGGCGAAAAAATTTAGCCGATAATACGGTTTCACCTCCTGCGTCTAAAACTGCTCTACGAATCACATCAAGTTCAGGTCCTGAATGAAAGACGCTCTTGCAGCTCAGCGAATCACTGGACACATTTTCAATCTCAAGCGTTGCGATATTACTTAATGTGCTGGCTCTGGCTTGAATTCCCATGTCTTGATAATTCCCTTCAAGCTCAATTGGTACAAAATGATCAACTGCATTCACATAAAATACGCAAGTCGCTAATACTATCCCTGATAATAACTTCATTTTGATGCACCCTAATATATCTGCTTGGACTCTAACTCAAATTTATGACGTAAAGACATGATGGCACTGGCAATTCCATTTCTCAGATATAAAAAAACCGCGATCCACTTCCAGATCGCGGTTTTTATTGTCTTCGACAACCCACAAGCGTTATCGAAGAAGCTAGAACAAGGCAAAAAAGAAATTTGGTTTAGGAGTTTAGTAGTCCTAAATGACTGAGCCAAATTTCTTTTTTAACGCCGTTATAGCGATGCAGATAGCTTGTTACGAGTAAACTGGCAAAGTCGCACAAAGCGCCTTAACTTTCTCACGCACCTGCGCCGTCACTTCATCTTTATTGCCTTTTTCTAGGCTATCTAGCACGTCACAGATCCAACCAGTCAGTTCACGAGCTTCGGCTTCTTTGAAACCACGGCTAGTGATAGCAGGTGTACCGATACGTAGACCAGAAGTGATGAACGGAGAACGAGGGTCGTTCGGTACCGCATTTTTGTTTACTGTGATGTAGGCTTCGCCAAGGGCTGCGTCTGCATCTTTACCTGTGTATTCTTTACCGATCAAATCAACCAAGAACAGGTGATCATCAGTACCGCCAGATACGATGTTGATACCGCGAGAGATGAACACTTCTGCCATGGCTTGAGCATTCTTAACCACTTGCGCTTGGTAAGCTTTGTATTCGTCAGACATGGCTTCTTTGAAACATACCGCTTTTGCCGCGATGACGTGCATCAATGGGCCACCTTGCGACTCAGGGAACACGGCAAAGTTAAGACGCTTGTTAAGCTCTTCGTCTTCTTTGGCTAGGATCAAACCACCACGTGGACCACGTAGGGTTTTGTGAGTGGTGGTGGTTACCACGTCAGCGATACCCACTGGAGATGGATAAACGCCAGCAGCCACTAGACCTGCGATGTGGGCCATATCCACGAACAAGTACGCGCCTACTTTGTCGGCGATTTCGCGGAATTTCGCCCAATCTACGATACGGCTATAGGCTGAGAAACCCGCTACGATCATTTTTGGCTTGTGCTCAAGGGCTAGGCGTTCTACTTCTTCGTAATCGATTTCGCCAGTCTCTGGGTTTAGACCGTATTGAACTGCGTTGTAGATACGACCAGAGAAAGACACAGACGCACCGTGAGTTAAGTGACCACCGTGGGCCAAGCTCATGCCTAGAACCGTGTCACCAGGCTTACAAAGAGCCATGTACACTGCTGCGTTCGCTTGCGAGCCTGAGTGCGGCTGTACGTTGGCGTAAGGGGCACCGAATAGCTCTTTCGCACGGTCGATAGCCAATTGCTCAACCACATCAACGTGCTCACAGCCACCGTAGTAACGCTTACCTGGGTACCCTTCGGCGTATTTGTTGGTTAGCTGGCTGCCTTGAGCTTCCATCACACGAGGACTGGTGTAGTTTTCAGAAGCGATCAGCTCGATGTGGTGCTCTTGACGCACTTCTTCCGCTTGCATGGCTTCCCATAGCGCTGGATCAAAATCCGCAATGTTCATGTCTTTTTTGAACATAATAGTCCCCGTGATTCGGTTGGATAATAAAGCTGTGAGCCTTAGGCTAGCCCATTTTGACCAACCTAAGATGAATTTGGCCGCATTGTACATCAAGCATCCAAGACTGGCACTTGAAAGGGCATCAAGGGGAATAGAGATTTGTTCATATAGGGGCAGAATGCCCATACGCAATAGGGCTGATTGCCCTACTCCATATAGGCTTCGTGCTCGGCATCCAAGAAGTCATGGGCGAGGATATCCGCAGTCACCGGATAGCTGTACATATAACCCTGCACCTTGTGACAGCCTACTTCCTGCAAGAAAGCCTGCTGCTCTTCCAGCTCCACCCCTTCGGCTATAACCCCTAAGCCTAGGTTATTGGCCATGGCCACTATGGTACGGGTGATCTGAGCGTCTTCTTGGTTGTGTGGCAGGTTGTGGATAAAACTCTTATCGATCTTTAAGTTATTCACAGGGAACTGTTTAAGGTAACTCAAGGAAGAATACCCAGTACCAAAGTCATCAATGGACAACTGGAAGCCCATGGTACGGGCTTCGTTTAATACCGCTAATGCACGATCCACGTCGTCCATCAGAATGGATTCAGTGAGTTCTAATTCAATGAGCTCTGGATCCACTCCAGTTTCATCCACGATGCGACAAATACGATCCAGCATTTGTGCATCTTTAAACTGGCGAGCGCTTAAATTCACCGACAACTTGGGCACCACAAAGCCCGCTTCTTGCCAGTCGATGATTTGCTCACACGCCGTGCGCAAGACCCACTCACCCACAGGCACAATTAAACCAGTCTCTTCAATCACCGGCATAAAAGTATCCGGTGCCACTACCCCAAACCCTGGGCGGCGCCATCTTAATAAAGATTCGATACCACAAATTTTATTTTCTATGGTATCCCATTGAGCTTGATAGAAGAGCTCAAATTCATTTTGACGCAACGCTAAGTGCAAATTGTTTTCTAGCTCTAAGCGCTCCATGGCGTAAGTATTCATGTCTTCTGCGTAGAACTGTACATTGTTTTTCCCCATGGCTTTAGCGTGATACATGGCGGTATCGGCATTCTTTAATAAGTCCATACCGGTTTCGGCGTTATCTGGGAAGATAGCCACACCGATACTGCAACTTAAATACAATTGTCGATCTTCAATCTCAAACGGTTGCACCAAATGCTGCAGAATATTTTCTGACACATCAATGGATTCAATGATGGCTTCTTCGCTATCGGCTAAGCCGGACATGATGACGGTAAATTCATCACCGCCGATTCGTGCTACTAAATCTTGTGGGCGAATGGCATCACTTAAACGTTTTGCCACCTGTTTTAACACTTGATCACCAACCGGATGCCCCATGGAATCATTGATAGGTTTAAAGCGATCCAAATCAATAAACAGCAACGCCAGTATGTTGGATTTGTTCAACATTAAACGCTCTAGGGTTTCGTGCATTTGCGAGCGATTAGGTAAACCGGTTAATCCATCAAAATACGCTAAGCGCTCAATTCGTGCTTCGGTAATTTTACGCTCTGCAATATCCGATGAAATAATAATATGACTTTGTATATTTCCATCTTCATCCTTCAGCGCTGTAATCCCAGTCCAACTTGGGCGCACTTCTCTGCGTTTATTAATGTAATGCAACTCCCCTTGCCAATAACCTTCATTAGCTAATCCAAATGTCATTTCATCAATAATTTCTTGAGGTGTAGACGGTGCGAGGAATGTTTGCGGGTTTTCATTAATTACCTGAGAAAGCTCATACCCAGTTAAGTGAGTAAAGGACTTATTCACACGATTAATTCGGCCATTGGATTCTGTCACAATAATGGATTCAGAAGAGTTTTCGAACACTTCTGACGCCGTACGGGCCTCTCTCTCAATAGCACGTTTTTGCGTGACATCACGGCCTGTGGCCAATATGCCTTCTATCTCGTTAGCTTCATTACGCAAAATACTGCTTTGAATTTCAAGAATCATAGGCTCGTCATTGATGGTACTGGCATCCACGTCAAACGACCGCACGACATCCTCTCCATTACCTGCTTTTGCATACTGTAAATCTTCCCTTAAGACTCGGCAAAAATACTGGTAGCTACTGTCGGATAAAATCAATGGCAAGCCATTCTTTAATACCTTTCTCGAGTCTAATCCTAATACCTTGGTCACAGATGAACTGATGTAATTAAGTTTTAAATCATTATCCAAGGTAAATACGATATCGGACATACCTTCGGTTACTAATCGATAACGACGTTCGCTTTGCGACAGCTGCTCTTTGGCTTGCTCTTCTTCGGTAATATCACGAGCAAGACCCACGTAATAGCGTCGCTCTTGTAACTCATCATGAGAAAAAATCGTGTCACGGAAGCGCATAATACGCCAGCTGCCATCGCGATGTTTGACACGGGCGGACGTTTCATTCACCTCACCCGGATTAAGGAATTTCAAAGATGAAACCGCAGGATCTATTTTCTTAAGATCATCTCGATGCAAAAGGTCTCGCCAGTCTTCGATTTTGGCGATATCTTCGGGCAAGTAACCCAACAACTCACCTATATGACGATTATTATAAATACTCTTTTTATTATTAAGATCATTTATATAAAGAGTGTCTGGTAAAGTTTCTATCACGCTAGACCAAAACTGCTCACTCTCTTTTAAGGCATTTTCTGCAGCAATACGATCACTGATATTAATGAAACTTAAAAGCGCTTGATCTTTACCCACACTGTCTAACGTACCGTTCACCAAATAATATTGAGTATTGCCATCAAGAGACGTAAATTTAATTTCAGTACTGAATCGCGCTTGGTTTTCATGAATTTTTTGCGCGATATCGATCATGAGATCTTTATTGTAAAGTTTAAATAATTCGGCAATCTTACCCAGTATTTCACTTTTACTGGCACCGTTATAAATTTTTAGTGCCGCATCATTAATATCAATTAAATGAAAAGAGGACCTTAAACTAGCAAACTCCTTAGGATGCTGCTGTATATAATCATGTACCGTCTCACCATTTAAATTACTCAACCAATCTCGCACCAAAGAAATATCAATATGCCACATACCTATGCCCGAGCCGTTATACAAAGCTCGGTAACGGGAGCGGCTGATATTTAGCAAATCCCGATCTGCCGCCTGACGGCTCACATCACGCAACACCCAAATAATAGTAGGATCGGACTTTTCTAAATGGGAAAAATGCTGATTGATGTCCAAGGTGATGAGCTTGCCATTAAAATCCACCAGCACTTCACCATAATGGGTAAGATTGCGACTGCCTTTATCACCCCAGGCTTGTAACCACGGCAAGCCTTCATAAGGAAATACTTTTTGAATGGATTTACCAATGACACTATCCACCTCTTGGCCTTGCAGCCATTTACCCGCGGATGTATTACAAAAAATAATTTTACCGTTTAGAGTGGTAGTAATGACCACTTCATCAATACAATCTAAGGCCTGCTCCGCGCGTTGTGATTTGCGATGAGAGCGCGCAAGTAGCTGCCCGCTTTCATTATGAATTCGCCCAATCACACGTAGCGCCACAAAAGATAAAAGAAGGTACAAGGCAACAAATAAAATCTTAGGCAGTAATAGCGTCATGATTTCTTTGTAAAAGAACCCACGACGCTCAATAGCCAAAACCTCCCAAGGTGTGCCTTTGATTTTGCGAGCGTCTAAAATAGGTGTATCTAAATCTTTTAAATTATTTGGTCGCGTTTGATAGGTGAAATCCTCTGCACTCATGATGATGCGCCCATTGCGCTCATCCGCCACTAAGATTCGAAAACTACCATAGTTATCGCTTTGAATGATTTTGCTATATACCTGAATTTTACGACTCACCACTAAAAAGTATGGCTTGTCTATGTAATAAGATAAATCATATACAAAGTGCACACTGCCCACCCCTTCAAAGGAGTCTGCAAATAATAAAATAGGCTCGGCAAGCTCTTTTTGCTCACTGATAAAATTCGATAAACGTGTCAGTTGTTGCGAAAACAAAGGCTGATACTCTGAGGCCACCACGTTCAACTGTTTATCCAGTAGGATAAAACCATGGTAATCAGCCAACGTGAGATTTAAAGCACTACTAAACTCTTTGAAATCTTTAGGGCTGCCTTGCTTCTCTATTAACTGAGACAAGGCTGTTTGATAATGGGTGATGATGGGAGGAATGCTGCTTTTTTGCGCATAAATACTATTGGCGGTTTGCTTGGCCAAACTGGAGAGGGTGTTATCCAATACACGCTGACGGTGTTTTTCCCCATCGTTAAATTCAATATAAAACGATACAGCCTGTGTAACGAGGAGGAATAAGAAAAACAGCAGTATCAGTACTTGGGCTGAATCTTTTTTTATTGTTACCAACCGATCAACTAACATTGATTTCCCTGCCTGTTTGCGTTTCGCTGCCTAATCTATTACTTTGCAGCTTTTCCTTGCATGACCACCTAATTTAAGGGCATTACTTATATGGCTCAGTACGTATTTACCATGAATCGCGTAGGGAAAGTGGTTCCCCCTAAGCGTGAAATTCTCAAAGACATCTCCCTTTCCTTTTTCCCTGGCGCCAAAATTGGTGTTCTAGGCTTAAATGGCGCCGGTAAATCTACCTTACTGCGAATCATGGCAGGGGTCGATACCGAATATAACGGTGAAGCGCGTCCACAGCCAGACATTCAGATCGGTTATTTACCACAAGAGCCTGAATTAGACCCTAATAAGGACGTGCGCGGCAATGTGCAAGATGGTTTACGTGAACTGTTCGACGCTATGGCAGAATTAGATCAAGTGTACGCCGACTATGCGGACCCAGACGCTGACTTTGACAAGCTAGCCAAAAAACAAGGCAAGCTAGAAGCCATTATCGAAGCCAATGATGGCCATAACATCGACAACATCATGGAGCGTGCCGCCGAAGCTTTACGCCTGCCACCATGGGATGCGGATGTCACCAAACTATCCGGTGGTGAGCGTCGCCGTGTGGCCCTATGTCGCTTGCTATTAAGCAAACCTGACATGTTGCTACTGGACGAGCCTACCAACCACTTGGATGCACAATCTGTGGGTTGGTTAGAACGCTTCCTAGAAGACTACCCAGGCACCGTGGTGGCCATTACCCACGACCGTTACTTCCTCGATAACTGTGCGGAGTGGATTCTAGAATTAGACCGTGGCCACGGTATTCCTTTCCAAGGCAACTACACTAGCTGGCTGGAACAAAAAGAAGCGCGCCTAGAGCAAGAACAGAAGCAGCAATCCGCTTTGGATCGTACCATTAAGCACGAATTGGAGTGGGTGCGCTCTAACCCGAAAGCCCGCCAAGCCAAGAGCAAGGCCCGTTTAGCGCGCTTTGAAGAGCTGAACAGCCAAGAAAACCAAAAGCGTAACGAGACCAACGAAATCTTCATTCCACCGGGTGAGCGTCTAGGGGATCTTGTGGTGGAATTTGATGGCGTAAGCAAAAGCTT
>JBFEWA010000522.1:0-1154 GCA_041546605.1 Bermanella sp. | reverse complement strand
GTGGAGATTACGTGTGAGCCGGCAACTGAACTTCCCCTAGCTCAGCGTTATTATTTGTTTTAGTTTGAAGCTATCTGCGTCGTGATTGCGTTGTTATAAATTTTTTCAGGATCGTTATTTAGCGTTTGTAAACGCCTCACCTGAAAAAATTTATGCCTAGCACTCACTTCCTCGAAAAACGCTTCAAATAGAAAGATTGTTGGCTTCGATAGATAATTGATCTGATTAGATAAACATTGTAGGAGTCGCACTTTGTGCGCGAAACCAAAATTCTAATTAAAGTATTGCGAACCGATGGTGAACAATCTAATTAAGATAGTCATTACAGATTATAAAGATTAAGGAAAGAGATGCTTAGAAGACAAGGTGAAATTCATCTCACGTTTCTCATCCAACATCTCCCATGAACATGAAAATATTTACAAAAATTTTACAAACCGACTTACCGAATGGTGCCCAAAGCGAAACCATTAGCTTGAGTTTTGATGAGCGCAAGCGCGGGCGTTTAAAAATTACCACGGATAATGGTAACGAAGCCGGCATTCAAATTGAACGTGGTCAAGTTTTGCGTCACGGTACTGTGTTGACTAATGACTCTGGTGACTATTTAACCATATTGGCGTCGAACGAATCCGTGTCCACTGCCAAAGTAGAGGATGCTACATTATTTGCACGGGGTTGTTATCACTTGGGTAATCGCCATGTGCCCTTGCAAATCGGTGAGGGCTTTTTACGTTTTCAAGAAGATTATGTATTAGATGACATGCTGCATGGTTTAGGCATTCATGTGATTCATGAGCAAGCGCCGTTCGAGCCAGAAAATGGCGCCTATGCACCAGGAACGGGTCATAGCCATGGGCATTCTCATGGTCATGATGACGATGATCATCATCACGGACATTCCCATGGCCACCATCATTAATCAAGAACAACACAGCTTGTTGGCACTGCTGCACTTATCCAGCCCAGCATTGCCCGTGGGGGCGTTTGCTTACAGCCAAGGGTTGGAATATGCCCTAGACAGTGGCTGGTGTAACAATGCCGAGCAAGTTAAAGATTGGATACAAGACAGCTTACGCTTTGCCTTGGGTAAATTAGATTTACCGGTTTACTTGCGATTCTATACTGCCTGGAAGCAGCAAGATTATGTGGCG
>JBFEWA010000193.1:0-6289 GCA_041546605.1 Bermanella sp. | reverse complement strand
TATCGGAGTTTCTGGCAATGTCAGGAGTTCCGGTGACTTTGTGCAGGTGTGCTAGCTACGAACGCGCCGTGTTTGATCTGCTTTACCATCACATTGAGCAGAACAACCGAGTTGTACCTAATGTGCAACCATCCGACATTAATGATGTGGTGGACTTTGAACGGATTGTCGCCTGGGTCTTGGAATGGGAGCGTTCTAGCCAGTTAAAGCGGGGGAAGGCCATGTGGGACTGGCTGAAATCTGGAGATCCTTGGGTAGAAATACGACGAACATAATGGTCAGGCTTTCCAGAGGACGATACCCTCCCTGGCAATGTTTTGAAGCAGGGTTGGATTAGAATAGCTGGCCGGATTTTCCCATTCGCATTCCCACACTGGTAAGGCCTGAATCAATACACCGGTTTTTAAAAGCACATCAAAGGACAAGCGGGCCATTGCAAGCTTGGTCTTCACAAAGTCACCGGGGCCCTTTTTCAAGATAACCGCAACATCCGCATCACTATCCGGCAGATAGTTTCCACGGGCTCGGCTGCCGAACAGAACCAACTGATCGACATCGTATTGAACCGCAAGCTTCTCCGAAAACACCAAAATGGCCTCTCGAATATCCGCCTGGCCGGCGACCACCGCCTGCTCCAGACCAACGGGGAGCGCTTGCTCCCAGTCCTTTAGCTCCTCAGAAATCGGAGTATTCAAATCACATTGCGCTATCAGCTCTCTCAGGCTGAAGGGCTGTCGCTCTGCCACTACCTTACTCCTATCTCATCGATCCGCGGCGCCCCAAAATCACCACAACTTGGAGAACTTCGCCGCCAGGATTGGCGAACCTGTTTGCCACTTGATACTCACCGTCCCACTCCTGAGCATGACGGTATCGGACAACCTCTTCAGCTCGGACATCCACAAGGTCATCAAACCCGTTTTCATAACCCTCGACAAGCACCTGCGTTTTCGGAGGCAGGGCTTTCAGTCTCGCTATCAGATCTTCAACGGTCATTCTCGATCGCCCCTATCAACACCTTGGTCTCCCGTGGCAATGGCCAAATCATCGCGGGGAACCCTCGGTCAAATTTGACCACCAAGGCATCGCTGTATACTGGTCATCCAGATCAACACGAACGCTGGGTCCGTTACGCTGTTCTTTTACAAGGCCGGCCAGCCTTTTGTCATCATCGGATGACCGCCTCCCGCCACAAACCTCCAACACAATCGGTGGGTTTCGGGGCTCATACCGTGCGGTACAGGTACTGGCATTGATCAATCGTGTTTTGCCGATCTGATACTCTCCGTACCCCTCGTGAATATGGCCAAAAATGTGCGCCTTCAGAGAAAGTTGGTGAATCCGATCAAGCAGGTCAAAGCACCCGACATTCTGGCATTTGAAGCCCAAATTCACCTCATCGCCAAAACCTTTTGGCGGGCCATGGGTAATCAGAACATCCGTGTTCTCAGGAATGAATTTCCATTTTTGATAAAGCGGCTCCCCTCGGTCCAGCATAAAAGCCCAATCCATAAAGGTTGGGGTCCAGGGCGAGCCCCAAAACCGAACGCCCTCAATCTCGATACCGCTGTCTTCCAAATAAATCGCATTTGATAAGGCCTGACGGGCAAATTCCGGGGTTTCCTGGAATGCCCAGTCGTGGTTACCAGCAATCACGATCTTGTGCCTGTGCGGCAAAGTGCCGAGCCAGTCGTTGAATTCTTCAATGTTTTCCAGCGTGCCCTGCCCAAGACTATCACCGGCATGAATCAATACATCGCCATCCGTAATCTCGGGAATTCGCCAGTGCAAACTGTGAGTATCAGAAATGCAGACCAGCTTCATAACAACATCCTATCGTGGGATATTCAGATTAGGTTGCGTTAAAAGCACCCCTTCCAGCGACCAATTCATATAGGGCAATAGCCTGACAATGTTCTTGGCATCATCCACCCCGCGATGGTGAGCGCCCTCGAATGCCAAGCCATGAAACGCCAGGGCATTGGCAAGCCCATTCTTTTTCTTTTGACCCGTTGTGCGTCGCCAGATGCGTTTCAGGTTCAAATGAGGATAACCCAATACGGTAGGGGAAACGTCAAGCTGTTCACTCTGCGCTTCCACATGCAGTCGGTCGTAGTTACCCCAGCTGCACCAGGTGAAATCCGCAGCCGGCTGACACAGCCATGAGTTCATTTCCTGTATAGCCTCAGCGTAGGTCGGCGCCTCGTCCACCATAGCCTGAGTAATCCCAGTCAAGCCGGTGCAGAATTCGCTCAATATCGGGTTTCTGTTTGGCCGCACCAGAAACGAGCGACTATCCAGAAGCTCTCCCCGCCGGGTCGCCAACGCACAACCGAACTCAATGATTTCCATATTCTGAATGCTTTGGGGGTCGCCTGATGGTTCGCACTGCCTTTCCCAACAGGTCGCTTCCAGGTCAACGACCAAAATGGGCGAATCATTCAGCATCGCAACATCCCCACAGGGCTCCTTATTCCGCAAAACTTTCCGTGAGTTGCTGATGGGTGAAAAAGTAGCGAGCGCATGGCACATTGATCTAGTGTCCCTTATGCCCACATCGCGCCCTTTCCAGCCGCCCTCGTCAAAAAATAGGCAGCTTCCACGGCACGAACAAACACAACATGTACTCCTAAATCATACACCCAACAACAACATATTGATAAAAACGAACTTCATGCTATCAATCAATCAGAGTTTTCGCCACTTAATCCAGTCAACTCACGCCCCCTTTATTTCACGCTATGCAAACGACATGTGGCTGAAAAGCATTGATGGAACACCATTTCACACTATGCGCTACTGGACCAGCGGCTCGAGAGGCAAACCGAGGCTGCGAAAACTGCCATTTTTCACGTAACAACAACGATAAAAGACAGAATCCATAACGTGGGGTAACTGAGAGCGACCCACTGTATTTCTGTATTCTGCCCCAACCAATCTCGACGGCCCCTGCAAGGGTGCTCCCGGTGACTTGCGGTATACTCAGCCTACTCAAAGAGATATTCAGCGAAGCGCACAACTGAACTGAAAGGACAGCAGATTTCCGGCATGAGCCAATCCCAACAGAGCCATAAGCATCACGACGAACTCATGCAGCAGCAAGGACCGCTGTCCCGGCCTGAGATGCAGCGTTTGTCTGAGGTGGGCGCCCTACCCAGCTTACAGGAGGCGATGACACCGAAACTGACCAAGGCGATTGCTGAGGAAACGGTTTGGCTAAATGGACGGGAACCCCGGTGGGACACCCCAAAACAACGTCGCCGGCGGATCCGCGCACTCAGATTTCGTCGTGTCCACTATGAAACCAAGCGAGCAATCCATGACGGCCCGCTCGTCACGAAGTACGGCACTTTCTTCGCGACAACCATTGTCTTTGCAACGATTCTCTCCCACCTTCTGATGCGCCAGGTTGACCAGGACACGATTATCGACACGACCACACACCAATTTCTGGTGCACCTGACCATGGCCTTTCTCGGCAGCTCAGCCCTGATGCTTGGCTGGGTTGGCTTGGGTCATTGGTTTGTCCCGGACTATTACCGGGTAGACCCCAAAATGGTGACCCCAAAGGTACGACTGCGCTTCCAGAAACGAAAGCTGGCGGCCATTCGAAAGATTGACCTGCTCTGCGATGCTGTGGAACACCTGCAAGCGGCTGAGGCGGCACGGGCTCGCCAATGATGACCCGGGGCGAAGGAATTCCGACTCGGTTCGCCCCGTATCTGGCATGATCCTAACCCGGCACCCCATCGGTTTCAGAGCCCTCGTCCCGCTTGAGAGCCCCAAAGCTTTTTCTCCCCAACTATCCCTACCAGCTGACTATCTGAGTGCCAACGCAAGATTGCTTACCCCCGCACATGCGAGGAAAACTGATTAGCTGTTTTTATAAAAACATTCTCGACGGTTTACCCCCGTACATGCGGGGAATACTCTAACTACAACACTCTGTTTTCCAGAGCGTTTTTCGAGCAATTTCACCCTACCATCAAAAAGCGTCTGAAATTCAGCCGTTTCATTTTGGCACGCCCCTATATGGTTTCTATGCGCCTAGTTCCGTTTCGCCTCGAGCTGGGCCTGAAGATTTTTAGCAACGACCCCAAATCGGTCTAGGTGTATCCGCGGGCTGTTCTGAACCGATGCAGGAAGCCCATGACCAATCGCAAGCTCCCTGAATCCCTCAAAGGCAACAAGTCGCCCAATCAATGCTTCCGCGACTGACCCAGAATCATCAGCGAATGCATCAATAACGGCCATATAGTCCACAACGCCCTGCACCTGGTATTCCGGCCCCCAAACGGTGGACCTGGCAATGGCTTCCCGGTCGAGTACCATCGGTGCCAAATCGTAAGCCGGGGCCAGATGGATAGCACCATTTCGCTTTAGCACCGCCGTGTTGCGACCATGATTGTCCGTATTTCCAATGGCGGCGTTAATCACGTCTCTTAGCAGGTATTCAATCAACAGTGCATCGTTCTGGGTATCAACGAAGCGCAAGAGCTCCCCCAAAACATCCATGTGATGGAGTCGAGCCCCATCGCCAATCATACCCATCAGGCTGTACACGGACTCAACACCAAAGCGCTCTATCTGGTCCTGACCAACCCTCCGGTCAAACCGCGGAAGCCAGAGAGAGGGCGTCCGGCCTTCGTGTAGTTCCGCGTCATCTATTGTGTCGACCCCAAGGCCTGCGAGGGTTTTATAAAACACCCCCTCGGAACGCAAAATGTCTTCATCTTCCGCCAACATTCGGCCACGTGGGAACTTGACCAGCCAGTGTCGTGCAATCTGCGCCTCATCAAGGGTACCTTCGAGATAAAAATTTCCAGCACCATCTTCAACCAGAAGCAACTTAGGAGCGTCACCACCAGCGCCTGCAGCGCCTTCGATCGCTATACCGAGCTGGTGGGCATGCTCAATCAGCTCGTCGCTGTGTTCGTCCACATCTTTCCGTGTGAAGGCCACAGAACGATCACCGGCTATCCGCGCCTGAAAGGCCTCGGCGGCCTCTTTGATCCGAAGGTTTCCAATAGGGGCGACACATCCTTCTTTGAGTAAGCGGAAGTCCATTCCGGGACCGGTATCTTTTCCTCCCCACAGTTTAACCAGGGCGCGCCGAGCGGCCCCCTGGGGAATCATATCCCTCAAAACGGGCGCAACATGCCGCTCATTGAAATGACCAACAAAACTTCCAGGCAAATGGACGCCGATGGACCGCTCATCAATGAAATCTATACCGGGCCGACAGGTATCCGCGTCATTGATGTACGCTGGGCCATAGAAGAACTGAAACGCTCCTGTTAACCCCTTTCCAGGGTCTGCAAACAGCACCTCGCCGACATTCATCCAGCGGCCGCTCCAGTATGCCTGAATGGTCAATTTCTCGGCCATGGCGCTCCTCATTAAACCTGTTGTACTGGTTCTATTGTCCACCGGCGTGGTACTCAACCAACCCCGGATCGTAAATGACGTTTGCTCTGCCGCCCTGCACTTGAGTCCAGAATAATTAGACCACCACAGAAGAATTAACACCAACTATGACCGGAGCGGGAAGATCGTATTTAGTAGCAATTAGTAACCAGAGTTACTAATTGCTACTAAATTTCCCTATCAAGGACTTACGCGCACCAACAACTCGCTTCTGCGCTAACAAGAGCTACGTAATCAAACCGATACATTTTATGATTCAGAACGTGATTCAGTGACGGTTCCGGCCAAAAAATGTGCTAAAGAACAGCGGGGTATATCTTTTCTAAACTAACCGAAAGCGATATTTAAACCGATACAACATGGTGCAATATGCCGGTCCTGCAAGAAGTCGAACCAATGATTCCCCCGGAAGACGCCATCACAGCAAGTGCCGGGGAATACCCGATTACTGCAACGACAAGACATTGCTATAAACTGGAGTTAGCCTATATTTATCAATAGGATACATTACGTTTTAGCCTCCAAAAAAAACTCGTCGCTAAAATTCCAGCAGCCGAACATGGGCCTCTGAGTCTACAGTTGAACCGCAACATTGCACTTACAAACCGGAGAATCAGATATGTCCAAGTCAAACAGCAAAGGCTCAAACCAAAACGCGAATCACCGCTCGAACCAACTGAACCCAAATCGCGGAACCAACGGAACAAATCCCGCCAATGGCCACGTGCATGGAAACCGTGGCGGCCAACTGAACCCAAATCGAAATCGGTAAGGAAGCGGATCGGTTCAAAGCCCTCACTCACATGGGGGCTTACCTCCGAAATGACCATGACAGAATCCATCAGTTTTCCAACTCAAGGGG
>JBFEWA010000083.1:0-10225 GCA_041546605.1 Bermanella sp. | reverse complement strand
CATAGATGTCTGGGTGCCCAAGGCGGTTGAATCTGAGTCAGTTATGGCGGCGCAGGCGGCACCTGAATCTGTTGCTTCTACAGCAGAAGCTGTAAGCACAGAAGCGGTTATTCCAGCTGCTATGGACGCACCTGTGATACCGGCACACTTTGAAGATGTTCCGGCGCCGGTGGCGCAGACCATGGCGCCAGAGCAAATTGCACCTTCGCCTCAAGCCACTGCTCAGGCTTCAGTGCCAGTACAGCAAGCGCCGAACCCTGCCGTGACATCATTGCATTCTGCGCTATCCTCGTCCATACCAGTCCCGGCTTTTCCTAAGCAAAGAGATACAAGCGCCGACGGGCAAGTTGTCACTAGATTGGAATTTAATATCCAGTTTTGGTGTTACAGCTCAGGTGTGTGGATTATCAGCGGCGACGTGAATGTCACGCCAGAGCAGCATAAATTGGCTCACAACTTGGCTCATTTTATACAAGGGAAAAAGCGTCGTCCGCGTCATGTGAACGTGTTTTCTTGGCCCATGATTGACAGCCCAAATGTGGATCAAGGGGAAGCGGTGGCGCTGAAATATTTGCAAGGTCACATCGAGCGCTTACAAGATGTGTGTCCGTTAAAAACGGTTTTACTGTTTAACGATTGCCAATACTGGCCTGAGCAATTAGGTCATGTGAAGTTGGATATGAGTTTGCAAAACCTGCTGGAAGATCCATCCTTAAAAGCCAAACTTTGGCAAACATTGCGTGCCCATCAGCACCAAGATTAAATAATTTTCTGAGTGATCTATGCCGTTTATTCGACCCATGCAGATGGAAGATGTGCCATTTGTGTATGCCATTGAGCAGCAAGGCTATGATTTTCCATGGTCAAAAAATCTATTTGAACAAGCGGTGAAATCCACAAAATACTGTGCGGTATTGGAAGTGGATAGCAAGATTGTGGGATACGGTATTTTGTCTTATGTGGTGGGTGAAGCGGAGCTTCTAAATATCTGTATTGCGCCAAATCATCAAGGTAAGGGTTTGGCTGGCGTATTATTAGAGCATTTAATTGACCACGCTACAGAGCAAGACAATCACGAAATGTATTTAGAGGTGAGGGTCACCAATGCGCCGGCCATTGCCTTGTATGAGAGAATTGGGTTTAACGAAATTGGTCGACGAAAAAATTATTACCCCACAAAAAATGGTAAAGAAGATGCAATTTTAATGGCGTTGCCGTTATTTAAAGATGACAACTAGTCATAAAAAGAATAAAAAAAGCCCAAGTGATCCTTGGGCTTTTTTTTGAGCCAGATTTTTACATTTTTAAAGTGATTGACCCGCTTGGTTGATGGCGTTTAGCTGTACGTTATCGGCGGCTTCTTCCTCTGCCGGAATCCATGGGGCTAAACATGAACGATCTAACACACATGGGTCCGTTAACGCTTCAAGAAATGACACGATTTGATCCACTTCATTATTGTCTAATCGAAGATTGCGCGGTAAACGACTCGTATTATTTTGTTGCTCCTGTTGTAATTTTGCCAGGGCCAGTAGGGTGTTGTCTTCAGCGTTAGGGTATAAGGTTTCGCAATCGGCCATGTCCTCAAATTGAGGTAACTGACAAACGCCTAACTCATTGCGATTATCAAAGTAATCTTCAACGGAGCGAGCTGGGTTTACATAATGACGTACCACGCTGTCCAATGTAGGCATGCTGCCACTGTGTGAATAGGGCGCTGTCACGGTTAAATTAAGCAAAGAGGCGGTACGAAAATGATAACGTTCATTATCATTACCGCTTTCACGGGCGCGACCAAAATCATCATCACCGTTTGTGCCATCTCCTTTGCCTAAACCAATTTGTGGAAACGCAATCACATGGTGCTGTTGATCGCTAAACAATTGCCCGTTATGACAAGCGGCACAGCCAGCACCGCCGTCTTCTGGTCGGGTGAAAAACAACACAGCCCCTTGTTTCGCATCTTCGTTTAGGGCCGCTAAATCCCCGTCCATGTATTGTTGCCACGGGTGATTAGTAAAGACCATGGAGCGCTCGTATTCCCCAATAGCGTGAGCAATATTGTCGAATGTGATGAGGGTTTCGGCGTCATCGTTACGAGCGAAACCTTGTTGAAATGCGCTCAGCCATGCATTGTTGGTGAGTTCATTTTGGCCTTCGCCGTAGTTGCCGATACGAGCAGCGAGATGTGCGCGAACGGCCTCATTGTTTTCACCGGCTTCGAAGGTATTGCCGCGCATCTCTTCGTTTGATGTCACAGGAAAGCGAGCTTGGGCTGCGGCGAGGTTATCACCTGCCTGGTTGTCAGCCACATTAAATTCACTGTCTGGGGTACGAATATCACCGATTGCCCCATTACTACCCGCCACCACATTGAGTGACTCAACGCGTGAATCATGAAATAGGCTCACATCCCAAAGCCCTGCATTAAATATTGTGGGGGCGTTTCTAGGAACCAATGGCTCGCCATCTTTATGCGCACGGCCTAAACCTAAGACATCAGGATTAAGGGCATCTACTCCAACAGAAAGTGACAGATCATCTGCGCCACCTAGGGCAGGATGGTGACAGCTGACGCAGGCGCTGTCTTGTTGACCGCCTAAGCCTTTGGTGAAAAATAATTTTTTACCTAGTTGTACCAGTTCATCTTCAATGCTGGGAAGATTGCGTTGTGGATGTTGATTCAAATTTAATTGATCAATGAGAGCCGATAGCTGTAAATCCAAAGCACTGGGTTGAGCTTCCGTTGGGATTTCTGGCTCATCAGAGGGCGTCTCATCGCTGAGTTCTTTGGGAAGTTTGCAGCCTGTTAATGCAAATAATAGGGCTAACGTTAGTGATAACTGGGTTTTTGTTTTCATGCTGAACTCACCTTACTAAGGGGCATGAATGAACATTAGAAGGAGAATGTGCAGGTTATGGGTAAAAAATGTGCAAGAAATAAGGAAGTGGCGAATTTCCAAGGTAAATTCAGCTGGGGTTTTGTATAGTTAATGAAATCCGACTTTATTTGTGATGTTTTGTGAAAGTTCAGTCTAAATTATTTGTCATTACGCTAGTGGCTTGCTTGACCTTGGTGGTTGTCATGACCATGTTGGCGCAATGGCGTTTAGATGCCAGTTTGCTTAAGCATGTGAATCAAAGAGCGCAAGCCCAATATGAGACCCTCTTACAGCCGCTAACTGGTGTATATGCCCAGACAGGCTCTTGGCGTTCGCTTAAGCAACGCCCGCGGTTATGGCGTCAGATAAAACAAGAAGCCGGTATTCAAGAGTCGTTGGATGATAACGGGCGTCCACCTCCGCCACCGCCCCCACCACGAGACGGGTTCAGAGAGCGGTTGGGCTTTCAGTCAGAAGTGCCACCTCCGCCCCCAAGAGATGTTCGGCCGCGTCGACCAATTGGTTTGCCTTTGGCTGTGTTGGATAAAAATAAGCAATTGGTTGTGGGATTTGAGCCAAGGGCTGAGCACAGAGAATTTATTCCCATTGAATTACATCAAGAGGTGGTCGGGTATATTGTGTATGCCAAACGGGATCGACTAATGGATGATTTCGATTTGGATTTTTCCCAAGAGTTAAATCGTTATCTGTGGTTGATTGCCATCATTATGGTGGGGTTGTCGGCATTACTGGCTTTACCGTTTGCGCAACTGTTACTTAAACCCATTCGTCCAATTGTGAATACCATAGGGCAACTGGCTCAAGGTGATTTTACGGCCCGGGTTGAAGGCAAGGGAAAAGATGAAATCTCGCAAGTGGCTCAAGACGTAAACGTTTTAGCCCAGTATTTACAAGAAAATGAACAACAACGAAAACAATGGCTTGCGAATATCTCCCACGAATTACGTACGCCCATTGCCGTTATGCGTGGTGAGTTGGAAGCCATGTTAGATGGTGTTAGAGCGTTAGATATGGAGCATGTGGCCTCATCTCATCAAGAGGTTTTGCATTTACAGCGTTTGGTGGAGGATTTATATCAGTTAACCAGCAGCGACATTGGTGCTCTCAGTTATCAGTTTCAACATTTAGACTTTGCGGAACTGGTGGAAGATCAAGTGACGCGCTTTCACACCATGATGGCTAAAGCCCAATTAACACTCGTATTTAATATAAAAGCGGATACGGATGACATCTGGATTGAAGGGGATGAGCAGCGTATCACTCAGGTGATTTATAACATCTTGCAAAACGCTATGAAGTACACGAATAAACCTGGAAAAGTACATGTGACATTAGATAAACAAAATAATCGTGCGCTGCTGGTTATTGAGGATTCCGCCCCAGGCGTGAAGGCTAATGAACTGGAAAAGATTTTTGACCACTTATATCGCGCAGATGCATCACGCAATCGTAAAAGCGGTGGCTCTGGTTTGGGGTTGGCCATTTGCAAAAAAATCATTGAAGGGCATCAAGGAAACATCTGGGCCGACGCCTCAACCTTGGGTGGCGTAAAAGTTTCTATTGAGCTGCCTTTGGCGTAAGAGATGAACATGACAGCGACGATATTAATTGTTGAAGACGAACCAAAGCTGGCGCAATTGCTGGCGGATTATTTAGCGCAAGCGGGTTTTGCCAGTCACATCATAGGCGATGGGCAACAAGCTTTGGACTATCTGAAAGATAAACAAGATACCGCATTGCCGGATTTAATGATCTTGGATTTGATGCTGCCGAGTTTGGATGGCATGGAAATTTGTAAAGCCGTGCGACAGTTTTCCCATATGCCCATTGTTATGGCTACCGCTAAAGTGGAGGAAATCGATAGATTACTGGGCCTAGAACTCGGTGCGGATGATTATGTCTGTAAACCCTATAGTCCGAAGGAAGTGGTGGCTAGAGTGAAAACTATTTTGCGCCGAGTGCAATGGCAAGCCTCAAAGCACGATACGAATTCAGCGCCCAATGCGTTAGCGGCGCAAGCGGGTTTAGTATTAGAAGCTAGCCAATTAAAAGCGGTGCTTAATGGACAAACTTTAGAGTTGACCAGTGTAGAGTTCCAATTGTTAGAATTACTGGCTAACCAGCCTGGGCGTATTTTCAATCGTCAGCAGCTGATGGATAAGTGTTATCAAGACCATCGTGTGGTGAGCGATCGCACTATCGATAGCCATATAAAGAAATTAAGAAAGCGCATTAAAGATAAATGCCCAGATCAAGAATTCATTCATTCGGTGTATGGGGTGGGGTATAAATTTGAAGTGTTGGTGGAATAACTAATTGAGATACTTATAGCAATAAAAAAGCCGTTACAAATGTGTAACGGCTTTTTTGTTTTTGCGATAAGCGAGTGTTTTAACTTTTACGCAAGCTTGTCTGTGGCCACGTGGTACTTAGGATCTTCGATCACGTCCACTTCTACCATGTTGCCTGCTTTGGTTAATAGCTGGCGACATTCTGGGCTTAAGTGTTTCAAGCTTAGGGTTTTCCCTTCTTGATTGTAACGTTCAGCTAGGGTGTCGATGACCTCTAAACCAGAGTGATCCGCTACACGAGAGTGTTTGAATTCAATGACCACGTTATCAGGGTCATTTTTTGGATCGAACAGTTCTAGGAAATAACTGGTAGAGCCAAAGAATAATGGGCCGTGTAATTCGTAAGTTTTCACGCCATCGGCTTCTTTAATGTCGGCACGAATGTGTTGCGCATGTTCCCACGCAAATACCAAGGCGGACACAATTACACCTGTGATAACTGCGATGGCCAAGTCTGTGGCTACGGTCACACCGGAAACTAAGATTAAGACAAAGGCGTCGGATTTTGGAATTTTCTTCAAGATACGGAAGCTAGACCATTCAAACGTGCCTAATACCACCATCATCATCACACCCACTAATGCGGCCAGTGGAATCTGTGCAATGATGTCGGAGCCAAACAAGATAAACATCAGTAGCGCCACGGCTGCGGTGATACCAGAAAGGCGACCACGACCACCTGAATTAATGTTAATCATGGATTGGCCAATCATGGCGCAACCACCCATACCACCAAAGAAGCCGTTTACTGTGTTAGACGCACCTTGCGCGATACATTCTTTGTTGCTGCGGCCACGGGTTTGGGTCAGCTCGTCGATTAATGTCAGAGTTAATAGGGATTCAATTAAGCCTACACCTGCAAGGATTAAGCTGTAAGGCAAGATGATCCATAGGGTTTCAAGGGTAAAGGGCACTGCTGGAATGCTGAACTGTGGCAAGCCACCGGCAATATTGGCTACATCGCCTACGGTGCGGGTATCTAAGCCTAACCAAATGGCACCAAAGCTTACAACCACAATGGCCGCTAGAGCCGAAGGAATGACGTTGGTCAGCTTAGGCAAGAAATGAATGATGGCCATGGTTAACGCAACCAAACCCAACATGATGTAAAGGGCGTTGCCCTCTAACCAAGCTTTCATGCCGGCATCATCAACGAACTTGAATTGCTCCAACTGGCTTAAGAAAATCACGATAGCCAAGCCATTCACAAAGCCTAGCATCACAGGCTGTGGCACTAGGCGAATGAATTTGCCCAGTTTTAATACACCAAAAAGTATTTGGAGTAATCCACATAAAACCACTGCGGCAAACAGGTATTCAACGCCGTGATCAGCAACCAAGGCAACCATGACCACTGCCATGGCCCCTGTGGCACCGCTAATCATACCTGGGCGACCACCAAAGATGGATGTAATCAGACCCACCATAAAGGCGGCGTATAAGCCCACCAGAGGATTCACCCCAGCCACAAAGGCAAAGGCAACGGCTTCTGGTACTAGGGCAAGGGCCACTGTCAGACCAGAGAGTATGTCGTTTTTGGGGTTGTCCGTGGTTTTTCTGATGAGATTAAACATCTGATCCTCGATTAAATTTTGTGCAGGAGCAAAAAGAGCCGCGTAGGGTACCTAAAATGTCTTAAAATAACCAGTTATGCGCCCAAGGGCAGGTAATCAAAAGTAAGGTCTGTTTGTGAGTATAGAGTCCGGTTTACTACCTATCTGGTTTATTTATGGCTTATTTGTGCCGGCACTGGCGGTGTTGGTGTGGGCTTTGGTGCAGGTGAATTGGCAAGCATTGAAAGACTACACTTTGCTGCAGCATATTTTTTACAGTGCCTGCTTGGCTTTGGCCGTGCTGTGGTCCATTCGTGCAGGATTAAGCAGCGGCCTTGGCATTCACTTTATGGGGCTCACCGCGGCTACTTTAGTCATGGGCTGGCCCTTGGCTATATTGGCTGGGGCCATAGGTTTGTTGTGCGTGAGCATCATTGGCTTAGAAAGTTATGACGGGTTTGCGGTGAACTTTTTAGTGTCGGTGGCCTTGCCTGTACTCACCAGCTATGGGGTGTTGCACCTGGTTCAGCGCAAGTTACCGGCCAACCCGTTTGTGTATATCTTTTTATGTGGCTTCTTTAATGGGGCCATCGCCATCTTGTGTGTGGCGTGCGTGACGTCGTTAATGCTGGGCGTATTGCAGGTGTATTCTTGGGACGCGGTGTATGACGAGTATTTTATGTATTTACCGTTGATGCTATTCCCCGAAGCGTTTATCAACGGCATGGTGGTGGCGGGTGTTATGGGCACAGTACCGCATTTACTCAGTTCATTTGATGTGGATAAATACTTCAGTGATGACGATTAATGGCTAAGATGTAAAGTGCTCTTGGGTTAATCGTTTTTCTTTTTATGTATTATTTTCTCTTGGGTGGTTTGGGTGGTTTGGGTGGCAGTGTCAGTACAAATTGTTCACACAGCTTTAGCCAAACGTGTAAGTCATGATCCTCACTGATGCCGTCTGAATTGACATATATCATGCCTTTCATGGCCTTGCCGGTAAAATCCATTTCTTGTGTATGCGGGCGCTGTAGGCAAGCTTCATAGGCGTCGGCACCCACTCTTGCCATAAGTTGGTCTTTGACGATGCCGCAACACATGTGGTTATTGACCATAAAACATAAACCGCCAAACATCTTTTTAATGTCCACATCGGCGCGATTGCCGAAGTATTCCTCGATGCGTTGTGCTAAGCCTTCGTCGTATGCCATGGTGCGTCATCCTGTCTGTAATGGTTGAACGGGTACACAGTCCCTAGCTTATTGTTATTTCTATGGCATAGCATGGCAAAGATGACAGAAATAGTGAAAGGCGTGAGTCATGATTAAAAAGGCGGGTTTGTGTAACGGTGTGCAACATGAGTTTGCGGGTGAATTGTATCAAGGGACGTCGAAACAACAGGTACAAAAAAGCCCGCTAATAAGCGGGCTTTTTGTTCATCGCAAGGATGAATTATTTAGCAGCGTCGTAAGCTGCAATGCCGCCAACGATGGCACGACGTGCTTCATCTGCATCGCCCCAACCTTGAACTTTCACCCACTTGCCTTCTTCTAGATCTTTGTAGTTCTCGAAGAAGTGTGCAATCTGGTCACGAAGTAGTTTAGGTACATCGTTGATGTCTTTGATGTCTTCGTACATTTTAGTTAGCTTGCTGTGAGGTACAGCTACTAATTTAGCGTCTTCACCGGCTTCGTCGGTCATGTTTAGAACGCCAACAGGACGACAACGGATAACCGAACCCGCTTGTACTGGGTAAGGAGTAATAACCAAAACGTCTAAGGCATCGCCGTCATCCGCTAAAGTGTTATTGATGAAACCGTAGTTGGCTGGGTAGAACATTGGGGTCGCCATGAAACGGTCAACCATTAATGCACCGCCCATGTCTTTGTCGATTTCGTACTTAATAGGGCTAGAGTTCGCTGGGATCTCAATGGCTACGTAGATGTCATCTGGAGCGTCTTTGCCCACTGGGATTTGATCAAAATTCATGGGAAATCCTATAGTCGATCAGGTGGATAGAAAAAGGTGGGCGGATTATACAGCCCTAGATCACCTAGGGCTAGCTACGTTATGCCATCCTCTTTTCTAAGCCTGGGCGATTATGGCTTTGATCTCAGGTACACAGCTGCCGCAGTTGGTGCCGGCTTTAAGTTTTTCACCCACTAATTGGGCAGAACAACAGCCATCTTTGACGGCTTTGGCTATGGTGTTTTCACCCACGCTAAAGCAGGCACACACGATGCGACCTATGTCTTCACCTGCTGGAGCATAGCCACTTAATAGAGCCATGCGGGCGCGATCATCCAGAGTGGGTTTGGCAAACTGGCTGGCCAGCCAGGTGCGTTCAGGCAATTGTGTATCCGGGGCTAACATGGCCACGGCGTGTAATTGGTTGTCTTTATCCACTAGGGCGAGGCGGAAGGTTTGCAATGCCGCATCTTCAAAGCTTAATAGTTCTAGGTTATGGGCTTGCAGTTGTGATTCGTCGCTAAAACCTAACCATTGCAACATGCTTTTAATAGGTGAAGAAAGCTCATGGCTGTGGGCTAATTCTAAGCGAGTATGGGATTGGCCTTTGGCGCTCACCACATAATCACATTCTGGCCATGAGAGATTTTCCCGCGATAGCACAAAACCAAACCAGGCTGCGTCATAGGCGCTGACTTGTACGGGAGTGTGCTTGCTCTCTGGCTGCTTACTAAACGGGTCCACCTCAGGGTTCACCACTGGGTTGATTCTACCGGTGCGAGATAGCTGCGCTGTCCAGTGCATTGGGGCAAACACATCGCCCATTTTAGGCTCAGAATTGATGCGCACCGGGGCGAGCATTTTGCCCCATTTGCTTTTCACCTGAACTAATTGGCCATCCACAAGCTGGCGTTGTTTGGCATCATTGGCGTGCATGTCCACATACGGTTGACTGATGTGTTGATTCAGTTGCGCGGCTAATGCTGTGCGCGTCATGGTATGCCATTGATCGCGAATACGTCCGGTATTTAAGCGCAGCGGATAATCATTACTGGGTAAATTTTTCGGCAGCTTGGGTTCAATGGCTAACAGTTTGGCTTTGCGGTTTGGCGTGAAAAAATCGCCATTGGCAAAAAAGCGTTCACGACCCTTAGGGTATTCTGCATTGACTGGCCACTGTATGGGTTGCAAGTGTTCGTATTCATCATTGCTAATGTGTGCCAGCTGACTAATGTCGAAGTCGCGCAGTTTGTGATTGCTCGCTGTGGAGTTTTCATAACCAGAAAGGGCGGCGTGCTCGCGGAAGATTTCCGCTTGGGTTTGATAATTAAAGCCATCATCAAATCCCATGCGCTTGGCCACTTCACAAATGATTTGCCAATCGTGCATGGCGTGACACGCAGGTGGAAACAAACCACGCTGGCGGCTGATGCGGCGCTCGCTATTGGTG
>JBFEWA010000121.1:0-8155 GCA_041546605.1 Bermanella sp. | reverse complement strand
GTTATTTTGAAGAGCGTGTATGAATTGTTGTTTTTCAGCACCCGTGCCTAGCCAAAGTACGGGCTCACCAAATTGACGTTTAGCCGCTAGACTAGCTTGCTCAATTGATAAATCCGTGGCTTGGGTGATTTCTTCTATGGTCATGGCAGAGAAAGGCTTATATAGGCCGTTAAAGTCATCCCGCACGCTGTTTAGCTTTTGTAACCAAAATTCGTGAGGCTCAACAAAGGTTTTTACCCAGTAATTACCTTGTGAATGCGTATCGCTGGGTTGAATGGGGAAATAAGATTTAGGTATATAAACCGCCGCGCCATTTTCAGTAATAAAAGGATGTGGGTTATTTAGATCAGAACGCAGCTTTTCAATTTCTGCTTGGGTTTTACTGCTGCAAGGTATGACGGGGATTTGGTTTTGTTCTAGATATTTTAATGTACTGTCAGCCGCCATATGAGAATAGCTATGATGATCTAGTAGTGAGCCGTCTAGATCGGTAAAAATGAGCGTTGGAATAGGGAGGTTAGAAGAGGTGGTATGTTTGAGTCGTGTTTGAATTTTACGGGTTTTATCTAACTCAAAAACAATGTGGGCTTTATCGGGTAATGTTTGTAAGAGATGTTGGGTGATTCGTTGATAATGTTGAATGAAGCGGGCGATTTGTTGTTCATTCATTACCTGTTTTGAATCTTTACTGCTTGAATCCAGTGACGCGATGAGTTTTTGTTCTTGCTCTAAACGCCACTGATACACACAATCAAAATTAGGTGCCTTGAGCATAATCAAGCAATCAAGTTTGGCAAACAATGGTTCGTAATGATGTTTCAGTTGTTCATTAACATAGTGACGCCAATGGCCATCTTTATCTTCGTATTCTTCTAATGCGTTAACTGGCATCGTCAATTCGTTATCATCTTGTGCCGTTGCGCCTACACACCAGCCTTCGAATAAAATAATGTCAGGTGCTTGGGAAACCTGTGTCCATTGAGATTCTTCATGTCGATCATCCGTGGCTTTATTAAAGCGAGGAACGGGCACTATGGTTGCGTTGTTGTGGTGCAAAAGCTGATGAATTGTTTCAAGAGTGAGCATAACGTCATGGGTGCCAGGTACACCGCGAGTAGCAAGAAGTGGATGGACACTGTGACCAAGGTGTTGACGTTCGTGGTGTGCGTAATAAAAATCGTCCAGTGACAGGCTAATGGCCTTAAGACCGTATTTCTGCTTGAGAATATGAACCAATAATTCTGATAGTGTGCTCTTACCTGAGCCTTGCGCACCATTAATTCCCACTAAAACACTGCGGCGTTTATTTTGGTGCAGATTGACGATTTCGCGGGCTAAGGGCACAAAATATTCTTGTGCTTGGACCGAAAAATCAGCGCCTAGCTTGTTTTGGTGTACAAATTGACTTAAGTCGATTTGATTCATTATTACTAACTGCCTGTATTTATTGGGTTTTTACTGGCTAGTTTATGTGGAGCAAAATCTGTGCCCTGTCATTTTTCATATTAACTTTTGAGGTAGAGCGTGCTTATAATTCATTGTGTTTATCTAAAATAAGCCTGTTATGTCCTTACTTAAGTTTCGTGAAGCTACTGAAGATGATGCCCAAGCGGTTTTGAATATCGTCAACCTTGCCTACCGTACAGAGGGAGGGTGGACCACAGAAAGCCACCTTGTAGTGGGGGATCGACTTATTAGGGAAGACTATTTATTAGCATTAAAAGCCCCTGATACTCGCATTTATTTGGCAGTGGATGGGGATACCATTGTTGGTTGTATTGAACTAAAAGTAGTGAATGGACATGCCCATTTAGGCATGTTGTCTGTATTGCCGGATCGACAAAACCAAGGGATTGCATCGCAATTACTGGCTTATGCAGAAGAGCAGGCCAAACAGGTGTTCTCGGCCAATGTTGCAGAAATGTTAGTGCTGGATGTTCGCCAGGAATTACTGGCGTTCTATTATCGTAAAGGTTATGAACGTGCCGATGAGTATGTGCCGTTTCCCACGGACTTAAATGTGGGCAAACCCATTGATCAAAATTTGATGTTCGAAAAAGTCATTAAGAGCCTTTAATTCTCGCCGCAATGAAACGCAATGTAATACACGTTGCGTTTTGTTCGTTTTTATTTCACAAAACCTTCGTTTATTCCATTGTTATCTAAAAATCATTAGCTTAGATGCATTACGTCTTGACGATGCTTTTTTCGCGACACCCCCTCTTAGATTTGTCTAAACTCAAAGTAACGTCCCCAAAAGGGATCAGCAGTTCATCTGCTTACATAGGCATGGTGTCGTAGGCCTCAAAAGGGAGATCGACGAATGTTTTCTAATATGCATGCTCAGTCTGTGCAAGAGCTTCACTTTTGCCAGCAAGGTTCTCTCAACGCCGTCGTGGCGATTCATAATTTACGTCTAGGCCCAGCCCTAGGTGGTTGCCGTTTCATTGAATACGATTCTGATTTAGCCGCTATTGAAGATGCCATGCGTTTAGCAAAAGGCATGAGCTACAAAGCCGCTCTGGCACGAGTGCCCCAAGGGGGAGGAAAGTCAGTGATCATGAAACCCAAAGGGCAATTTGATCGTGAGGCTTTGTTTAAACAATTTGGTCAGTTTATTGAAAGTTTAGGTGGGCGCTACATCACCGCCATGGACAGCGGTACCAATGTATCGGATATGGATATTCTGCGTAGTCAAACCACTTACGTGAGCAGTTCCAGCAATATTGGCGATCCTTCTCCCACCACAGCCCACGGTATGTTTTTAGGCATCGAAACCGCGGTTCGCTTCTTGATGAACCAATCACTAAAAGGCGTCATTGTTGCCATACAAGGCTTAGGGCATGTGGGTTTTGCACTGGCTGCACAATTACATGAAGCTGGTTGTCAGTTGATTGTGAGTGATATGGATCGTGATAAAACCCAATTAGCCGAGCGCGCCTTCAATGCTAAGGTGGTGCCAGTCAATGAAATATATCAGCAGCATTGCGATGTGTTTAGCCCATGTGGATTAGGTGGTGTGTTAAATGATCAAACCATTCATAAACTTAACTGCAAAATCGTAGCCGGTTGTGCCAACAATCAACTCTCCCATGATGGCATTGCCCAATCTCTGCATGACATGGGGATTTTGTACGCGCCAGATTATGTGATCAACAGTGGTGGCTTGATATTCGCTTCATCCAGTTATCGAGGATTAAGTGCCAAGCAAATCGAACATGAGGTGAATAAACTCAAAGATACTCTGGATAAAGTTTTCGTATTGTCTAAGCAAAAAAATATGAGCACCAATGTGATTGCTAACAATATGGCTGAACATATTTTATATGGCGCTACGTCTTCTCAACCTTGGATCATGGAGGCGGTATGAAAGCTGTGAATCAAGCTCATGTGAAAATGCAAGGGCATACGCCTTTAATGGAATTTTCACTACAGAAAATCCAATTTTTAGATGAAGACGGGCACTGGGTTGCTGAACGCCCAGACTTTGCCACGGATGATTGGTTGGTACAGGCCTATCAATACATGGTGCTCAATCGCGTATTTGATCAAAAGGCCATTGCGTTACAACGCACAGGACAAATGGGTACCTATCCATCCAGTTTGGGGCAAGAAGCGTTTGGCATTGCCATTGGCATGGGCTTACAAAAAGACGATGTATTTGTGCCGTATTATCGTGATCATGGTGCCCATTTATTACGCGGACATAAACTCAGTGATCTCTTACTGTATTGGGGTGGGGACGAACGCGGATCAGCTCATGGCCCTAAACAAGACTTTCCTATTTGTGTGCCCATTGCCACGCAAATCACTCATGCAGCAGGGGCTGCGGCTGCATTAAAAATTCAAAACAAAAATCAATTGGCAGTAGTAACCATTGGGGATGGCGGCACCTCCAAAGGGGATTTTTTTGAAAGCTTAAATGTGGCCGGTGCCTGGCAATTACCTTTGGTGGTGTTGGTGAACAATAACCAATACGCTATTTCGGTGCCTCGCGAAATTCAATGTGGCGCGCCCACTCTTGCGCAAAAAGCCATTGGTGCCGGTATTTATGGTGTGCAAGTGGATGGCAATGATGTGCTTGCAGTGTATCAAGCCATGCTAGAGGCGCGGCAACGAGCTAATGATCATAAAGGGGCCACACTAATCGAAGCCGTTACTTATCGTTTAGGGGATCACACCACAGCGGATGATGCCAGTCGTTACCGCTCGAACGATGAAGTGAAACAAGCCTGGCAAAAAGAACCCATTAAACGTTTACAAAATGCACTGCTTGAATTGGGCCTATGGGATAGTGAGAAAGAAAAACACTGGCAAAACCAATGCGCACAACAAGTGGACGATGCGGTGGCAGAGTATCTCACGTTAGAAAAAGATACGGCAGAAAGTATGTTTGATCATTTATATCAAGATTGGCCAGAAGTCATGAATGAACAATTGGATTTATTGGCCGATAAGCTTGCGCGAATGAATCATTAATTGGACACATGCTGGAGGTAAGTTATGGCAGCTGCAAACCAAGTAACCTCGGCTGAACCTGTAGACAGTGTGCTACTGGAAGCGGTTAATCTAGCATTGCATTATGAAATGGAACATGACGAATCTGTTGTGGTGCTAGGGGAGGATGTGGGCACGAATGGCGGTGTGTTTCGCGCCACCAGTGGTTTAAAAGAAAAGTTCGGATTTAAACGAGTCATGGATACCCCCCTAGCCGAAGCATTGATAGCCGGCTTGTCTGTGGGCATGGCTTCACAGGGATTAAAACCTGTGGCTGAAATTCAGTTTATGGGATTTATTTTTCCAGCGTTTGAACATCTTTTTTGCCATGCAGCGCGCATGCGTAATCGCACCCGTGGTCGAATGAGTTGCCCCATGGTGTTGCGCGCTCCTTTTGGTGGAGGCATACATGCACCGGAGCATCACAGCGAAAGTACAGAAGCGTTAATCGCGCATACACCTGGCATCCGAGTGGTGATTCCGTCTTCTCCTGCGCGAGCTTATGGATTGTTATTGGCGGCTATACGCGACCCTGATCCGGTTGTGTTTTTGGAGCCTAAACGTATTTACCGTGGGGCGAAACAATCCATCATTAATAATGGCGAAGCACTACCTTTAGATACCTGTTTTACCTTACGCACAGGTACCGATGTAACGCTCATTAGCTGGGGCGCATGCATCGCTGACACATTACAAGCAGCGGATGCATTAGCAGAAAAAGGCATTTCGGCAGAAGTGATCGATGTGGCCACCATTAAACCTTTGGATATGCGCACCATGATCACATCGGTTGTGAACACAGGACGATGTGTGATTATTCATGAGGCGGCTCGCTCATTTGCAGTAGGTGCTGAAATCGCCGCACAAATCAGTGAGAAATGTTTCTTGAATTTATTAGCACCAGTGCAGCGCGTAACTGGGTTTGATACTCATATGCCATATTTTAAGAATGAAGAATATTATCTACCTAATAGTGCAGACATAGTGGCAGCGGTGGAGAAGTGTTTTAAAGAGTGAGACGGGAGACGTCCTCACAGGATTAACACACCAAAAAACAAACCTTTAAAAGATTTCAACAAAAGGAAGCCTAATGAAATATTTCAAACTTCCAGATTTAGGTGAAGGTTTAAGTGAAGCCGAAATTGTAGAGTGGCATGTAAAAGTAGGCGATGAGGTTTCTGTGGACCAACTCATGGTGTCGGTAGAAACCGCAAAAGCCATTGTGGAAGTGCCATCCCCGCAGGCAGGTGTCATCTCTGCATTATTTGCTGAGCCAGGTGATGTGGTGCACATAGGTGAACCTTTAGTGGAATACGAGGGGGGGCAAGATGACTCTGGCACCGTAGTGGGGGATTTATCATTAAGTGCTAAGCATGCAGGGGAGGACGATTTTATTGTGGGCAGTGCCCATCAACCCTTTGCTCAGCATGGCATTAAAGCCACTCCCAGTGTGCGTGCGTTAGCCAAGCGTTTAAACGTTGACTTGTCTCATATTAAAGCCAGTGGAAATGATGGGCGTATTACAAGTTTGGATGTGGAACGTGCTGCACAATTAAACGCTGACAAAGGACACAGTGAATCATTAAAAGGTGTGCGCAAGGCCATGGCAAAAAACATGGCGGACAGTCATGCTCAAGTGGTACCAGTAACCTTGCACGATGATGTGGATGTTTACGCTTGGTTCAATGAGGATACCAAACAAGACATTACCATGCGTTTAGTGCATGCCATTGCAAAGGCCTGTGAAACGGAACCCAGTATGAATGTGTGGTTTGATGGGGAGCAACTTTCAAGACGGGTGTTAACCCAAATTGATTTAGGCATTGCCGTGGATACAGAGCAAGGGTTGTTTGTGCCGGTGTTACGCAATATTAACGGGCGCGACTTGGATGATCTGCGCAGCGGTTTAAATGCTCTAAGAGCGGCGGTTAAAAGCCGTAAAATACCACCTCAAGAAATGCAAGGGGCCACTATTACCTTAAGTAATTTTGGTACCCTAGCAGGTAAGTATGCCAACCCGGTTGTGGTACCACCGCAAGTGGCCATTGTGGGAGCAGGAGGCATTCGCCATGAAGTGGTGGCCTATCATGGTGAAGCGGTGGTGCACCCCATATTACCGTTATCGGTGACCTTCGATCACCGTGCGGTCACGGGTGGTGAGGCCGCACGATTTTTAAAAGCGCTTATGGATGACTTGGCATTACAGCAAACCGATTAACCGGCTTTGCTAGTTGCTTGTGCGCTATGCTTTCTTTCGAAATGCAAAATACCATCGGCTATGGAGGCTTTTAGCAGAGTCTTTTTATCCACTTCGTATTTGTTTAATACTCGCCACGGAAGGGCGCGCCCTTGTTTGGGTAAGATGGATCGAGCGCGTTTCACATAGCCAGAGGCCATTTCATCCATGATGGTTTCATCTAAAGCGGTTTCATTTTCATTGTTGGGCACGGCCACATGGTAGTCATGCTCATCCATATAATTAAATAATCGACATAAATAATTAGCTGCTAAATCCGCCTTTAATGTCCAAGGGGCATTGGTATAGCCAAAGATCCAAGCAATGTTAGGAATATTTTCTGCTAACACCCCTTTGTACGTCATGTGTTCATTTAACTTCAGATTTTTATGATCAATACTTAGTGACATGCCACCTAATGCTTGTAAGTTCAAACCTGTGGCGGTGATGATGACGTCGGCATCCAGATGAGCGCCGGATTCTAATTGAATACCTGTTTCAGTAAAGGTTTTGATGGCGTCGGTTACTACGCTGGCCTTACCAGAGGAAATGGCTTCAAATAGATCCCCATCAGGCACGGCGCATAATCTTTGATCCCATGGTTTGTAGTTGGGTGAAAAATGTCTCATATCAAAATCATCAGGTAAGTGTCTTTTCACCCCCAGCAATAATAATTTACGCAATGCATTTGGCCATTTCTTCGCCGCTTTAAACATGGTGCGCTGCAAAAAGATATTACGACGACGAGCTAATTGAAATACCCAACGATTCGGCAAAAAGTAACTTAAAAATTTTGTGATGCCATCTTCAGATGGAATGGAAAAAATATAAGAAGGAGAACGCTGTAACATGGTCACATGAGCGGCTTTACCTGTCATGGCAGGTACTATGGTGACGGCTGTCGCACCACTGCCAATCACCACCACTTTTTTCTGGCTATAGTCATAATCTTTTGGCCACTTCTGCGGATGTAGAATCTCCCCTTTGAATTGATTTTCACCAGTAAAGCTTGGCTGGTAGCCTTCATCGTAATTGTAGTACCCCGTACATGGGATTAAATATTGGCAAGTAAACTGCTGACGACTCTGGTCTGTTTCATTGATGGCCTCCACCGTCCATAGCTGTTTATTTGAATCCCAGTTGCTGTGCACAATTTTTAAAGAGTATTGCACCGTATCTTCTACTTGAAATGTTTGTGCGGTTTGCTGAATGTAGTTACGAATGGAGTCACCATCGGCTAAAACACTTAAACCATCCCACGGATGAAAGTCATAGCCGAAGCTGGCCATATCACTGTCGCTACGAATACCAGGGTAGCGAAATAAATCCCAAGTGCCTCCCATGGCTTGGCGGCGCTCTAAAATAGCAAAAGATTTATTAGGGCATTGCTGCTTTAAATGGCACGCCATACCAATGCCGGAT
>JBFEWA010000181.1:0-6431 GCA_041546605.1 Bermanella sp. | reverse complement strand
TAATTAAAGTGCAGTTAAGGGCTCTGTTTTTCCTTCTCCTTCTGCATTAGCTCATAAGCCCCCAAACGACGACGCTCGTTATCATCAAAGTCTTGTAACAATAACTCTTTGGCTAACGACTTATCTCGCTCACTTAGGGTCTCGTTATTATCAATCTTGGATTTATCCGCTAAATATTGATCGACCTTTCCTTGCCAAACTTGTCTTTGTTCATCCAGCGCTTGTAAGCGTTGCGCGGCTTCCTGACCAAATGCTTGACTGTTTACTTTAAAAATTTCGTCTTCGTTAGCACCTGACGCTCGCATCTCTTGCGTGAGGTTAAACACATCACTTACCTTATTGGTTTGCGCTCGCATCTCTTGCACGTCCATTGGTAAGGCGTCATCTAACGATTGTATCTGTGCTTGCTTCTCTTCAGCAGTGAGTTGTGTATTTGCCTGTATTTCTAACTTAGACAACATGTAATCATCGTACATTTCATCAAAACCAAAGAAAGCCGATACGGTTTCTTGATCGAAATATTCGCGACGCTTATCGCGCAATAACTGTAATTGATAGCGCATACGCTCAATGTCATTGAACTCATATGCCTGTGGTGATTGTAGGCTCTGTTCTAATTCAGCCAGTGCGTATTTATATCCCACATAGTCTTCAAATAGTTTTAACGCCTGGGTAAGCGCAGGTTCTTGTAAATTCAGTTTAATATCATCACGAATCATCTTTTGCACTTCGGCTAATGAAAACTCCCCCATGATAGACAGGAAGTATTCAAATCGATGCTTAATGTCATCGCTTAATAATAAATTACCATCTGCATCCACAGGGTATAGGCCATCAATGCTGGTACCCTTTAATGAACTGTCGCGTAATTCACTGGGCAAAGTATTATGCTTCTTAGAAGCAGGCTTGTTGGAAGATAGGGCTGGAGCGGACTTTTTCTCATAACCAGTATACTTACTGCTAACATCGTTTATTTGCGCATCGGGCAATAGTAATAACATGAGCGTCATGACGATAATAAGTGCGGCAACGGCAAGTAATTTATACATGAGATGAGTCTAATTGTTGTTATTTTATTAAATACTAAATGACTGAAGCGAAATAACAATAAAAAAGGGGCAAAGTAGCCTTTGCCCCTTTTTGATTTCACCCGCTTATAAACCAGCGTTTTTTAAACGGTTGGCATGATTGCGATAGGTGGTAATAGGATCGGTTTCAAACAAATGATGCAAACCAAACACTTGATTCACTTCATCTAGATGGTTCATTGCGTAGTTGTCACGAATCACTTGTCCTAAGTGGCTATCACAAGTGCCCACAAGACCATCGTTTTTCTCAGAACCAAAGGTCAATGCCGTCAAACCCATGGCCACATCGGAAATGTCCAATACATTGGTGAGCGGGCTGCCGCCACTCCAAGAGTAGTAACGAATACCATTCACCACGTAATCCCCTTCACCACAGGCTGTGGTCGGAATACCTTGTGGATGTTGCGCATTAAACGCCAACGCCCCTTCTGTGGTTAACGAAGTCAGCGCACCTAGAGCATCTGGGGTGTAACCGCCGCCACTTAAGAAATCCAACACTGCCGAAAACCCATTCATAATAGAAAGCGCTAAACCTTCCAACGCGGAACCTTCTGGTATTTGACGCAAGAAATCCGCCGTGTTCGAGCCCTTATTCACACCCGCCACCGTAGTCACAGACGCCACCAAGTCTGGACGCACAGAGGCCACATAGCGAATAGTCGGCCCACCATGGCTGTGGCCAATAAGGTTCACCTTGGACGCGCCGCTGACCGCCAAGATATTTTCAATCTGAGCGATAAGTTGTTCACCACGCACTTCGGTGTAGTTGGTGTTGCTCACTTGTGTCACATACACCTTGGCACCATCACTGCGCAATTTTTGTGGAATCTTGTACCAGTATTCCACACCTAATAGTTCATCAAATCCCAATAAACCGTGGGCCAGTACGATGGGGTATTTTGTTTTGGTATAGGTTGATTGAAACCAAGAGTCCCAGAACCAAGCATGGCTTTGCATAGCGAATGTCATCGTCATCAACAAAGTCAGGCGCATTATTATTTTTGTCATTGCCTTTCCTTATGGGTTTGCCTTTGAGGCGTGAGAATGTAGCCAAATCGACTTAATTAGAGCTATAGCTCTAATACTCCCAGTATAGAACAGTGTGTAAAGTGGCCATCGGTCCAAATTCGCCCAAATTTAGAACATTTACGCCTGAATGCCTGCCCTCATTTTGCCCACAGGATATAAGGAAAAAGTGTGAATTATGAATAAGTCTGTGAATAACTTTGTGGATATACAGTATATATACAGGCGTATGAAAAATTGTTTATCCCCAACCCATTTCCGACCACGGCCGTCTAATCACCATTAAAATCAAATAATTCAGCCACTTAGGTGATTTAATAATCTATCCACCGCAATGATTTTACGTGTCTTAACTTGCCCACAGATTCTGTGGATAAGATTGTGGATGAGGTGATGACAGAATGCTGTAGCTGGGGTGTTGTCTCAGGTTGGCTTAGATTGATTACAAAACAAACGACTGTTTGAAAGCATAAAAAAACGCCCACATTTCAATCAATATGGGCGTTTTAGGGTTCATTTACCGGCCTTATTTCATCTTGGCGCGCTGGATAATGCCTTTCACATCCACGTCCGTTGGCAAGGTGCCGTAGTAGTAGCCGCCGTATTGATTCAAGCGAGAATGTACAAAGCCATAGGCCACGCTTTCATCACCAAATTGAATCAAGGTACTGGCTTGCCAAGCCAAGGCTAGTTTTTCCACCACGCTGCGTGCGCGGTATTCAAGATGACTTAAATCGTCAAATTCATTATTCAAGCTAGCAAGGTATTCATCGAATACTGGGTATTTACCTAATCCTTTTTTCAACTCCTGCATAAAGGCTTTGAGCACCTTAGGGTCTTTGTGCATGGCACGTAACACATCCAAACACTGCACGTTTCCACTGCCTTCCCAAATGGCGTTGATAGGGCTTTCACGATATAAACGCGGCAAGATGTTATCTTCCACCACGCCTACGCCACCGATGCATTCCATGCATTCATAAGTAAACTGCGCCGCACGTTTGCAAATCCAATATTTACCAATGGCGGTAGCCACACGGGAAAAGCGCGACTCTTGCTCTGCCACCTCGTCACTCACATCCGCCTGTTGCAAGGTATCTAAGGAATGGGCGATGCGCATGCTAATGGCTAACGCCGCTTCACTTTCGATGGCTAAATCCGCCAGCACGTTTTGCATTAACGGTTGCTCATGCAGGTTCGCACCGAAGGCACTGCGACCAGAGGTATGATGAATGGCTTGCGCCACGGCTTGCCGCATAATGGCACTGGAGCCCACCATGCAATCAAAGCGAGTCATGGACACCATTTCGATAATGGTACGTACACCACGGCCTTCTTTGCCGATCATCCAGGCAAACGCGCCGCGGTATTCCACTTCACTGGAGGCGTTGGACACATTGCCCATTTTGTCTTTTAGGCGCTGCACATACATTTCATTCTTACGCCCATCTGGACGCCAGCGCGGCAACAAGAAACAAGACAAGCCTTGCTCTTGAGTGCCTGTGTAAGCCAACACTAAAAAGGCATCGCACATGGGGGCACTGCAAAACCATTTATGTCCCACAATTTCATAGGCTTCACCCGGGCCGGCTTTATCCACCGCATAAGCACGGGTGGAGTTGGCGCGCACATCGGAGCCCCCTTGTTTTTCCGTCATGGCCATACCTATGGTTAAACCTTCTTTCTCATAGAAAGGCACATTGCGAGGGTCGTAATGATTGGCAGTGATTTTAGGCAGCCAGTCTTTGGCAATATTGGGTTGATGAGCAATGGCCGGCACAGCAGCGAACGTCATCGTTAATGGACAACCGGTTCCCGGCTCAGCTTGGCTGTGCATGTATTCAATCGCCGCACGGGCCACATGAGCGCCCATTTTTTTCTCTTTCCAAGGTAAGCTGTGATGGCCCGCTTGAATGGCGGCATCCATTAGCTGGTGATACGCTGGATGAAAATCCACTTGATCAATGCGCTCACCAAAACGGGAATGGGGTTTAAATTCAGGCTTGTATTTATTGGCCGCAAAACCGGCCTCGAACAAATCGCTACCGCAACGTTCACCATATTCACTTAATTGAGCCTGATGCCAGTCCCCTTGAAACACCCCCACCCAATGCTGCAAAGCTTGGTCGCCGTCATAGGCATTGAAAGGATCCAATGCCGTAGGTTGGTTAAAGACTTCATGGGTTTCCCCTAACGAAGTCGGTGCTTCGGCATCCGCAAGCTTCTGCCCTTTGGGCTCAATATAGTGATTCATGCTGTTCTCCTATCGAGCACAGCAAGCTGTGCTACACAGCGCCGGCCACAGAACGCAGGGCCAGGGCTTTAATTTCGTCGATCAAGATGGCTTTTTCAGCATCGGTAATAGCACCATGATGCAATACCGGCTCTTCAGCTGTTTCCACCTGCGGCGCCAATGGCCCCACCAAGGCTTCGGATAACATTCCCACTAATGCCGCCGCACTGATGCTGGCATTTTGTGGCACGAACTCATTTTTACTCACCCCTTCGTTGATTAAATCTTCGAAGGCTTCGGCATAAGCAAAGCGATAACTTAAGCGCTCTTTCTCCACCAAGGGATCAACCGGCTCGGCAATTAATGCATAAGCCAAGCGCGGTGCTCTTAAGGCACGATCTGCAAAGGTATCCACAGCGGCCAGCAAGCGTTGGCGACAGCTCTCACCTTCTTGCGTGGCGGCGGTTACCGCACTGAGCTCACGCTCGGTGGCTTGGCGAAACACCTCGGCTACCAATTCCGCCTTGGAAGGAAAGTGGCGATAAATGGTGCCGGTGGCTATGTCACTGCGACTGGCCACCTGTGCCACCGCCGCTGCGGCAAATCCCCCCTGTGCCACCAAGGCGCGGGCCTCTTTTAAAATACGCTCGCGCGTGCCTGCTTTCTTTGCCAGTGTGTGCTCAGTTGCTCGATACGCCATAAAATGAATCCGTATTCACAACAAGTGAATCAAGATTCACTTGTTTGGTCAAGTTTTAATATGTGCCCCTATATTAGGCAGGCTCACGCGGATACTCAATCACTTGGCCCTAAACCAATAGGATGAGTAGAATACTGGCTTTTTCATTGAGGCTCATATGCGCATACTTTTACTCAGCGCCTACGACACCGACAGCCATCGCGCGTGGTGCCAAGGTCTGATGCAGCACATGCCAGAACATCAATGGTGCTACCTCACCCTACCGGGTCGCTACTTTAGCTGGCGCATTCGCGGCAACCCTTTGAGCTTTGTTTATGGAGAGAATGCCAAACAGCTTGAGCAAGGCTTTGATTTGATTGTGGCCACCTCTATGGTGGACTTGGCCACATTCAAAGGATTAACCCCGCATTTGGCAAGCACACCCAGCATTTTGTACTGCCATGAAAATCAATTCGCCTACCCTAAAAGTGCGCAACAACACACCAGTGTGGAGCCGCAAATGGTGAACCTGTACGCCGCATTGGCCGCCGATCACGTGCTGTTTAACAGTGAATTTAATCGCCAGTCATTTCTACAAGGAGCCAGAGATTTACTCAAGCAACTGCCCGATCACGCTCCCCTTAGGGCGGTAGATAACATAGAGCAAAAATCGCAGGTCTTACCCGTGCCCATTCATTGTCATCACTCACTGACCCCAAGCCCATTCCAGCAAGGGGAAACCTTAAAAGTGATTTGGAATCATCGTTGGGAATACGACAAAGGCCCTGACACCTTAGCCGCTTGCATTGAGTTGGCCCATGAACAACAGCTGAATGTTGAGTTCAGCATTTGTGGCATGTCCTTTCGCCAGCAGCCCAAAGCGTTTATTCAATTACAACAACGCCAGCTTGCCAACGTGCGTCACATGGGCACGTTTGCCAAACGCAGTGATTACTTGCAACAACTGGCTGAACACCATGTGGTGCTCTCCACCGCCTTGCATGAGTTTCAAGGACTGGCCGTATTAGAAGGGGCGGCACTGAAATGCACGCCATTGGCACCGGATCGCTTGGCTTATCCAGAGTGGATTCCCACTTCACAGCTATACCCCAGCGGTTCAGCCCAGCAAGAAGCCCAAGCCATTTGCGCGCGCTTACAGCAATGGCAACAACAAGGGCTGCCACCGGCTGTGGATGTGTGTCATTATGATTGGCAACCTTTAATCCACCAATACCAGCAGTGTTTTCAAACGGTAAGCAATACAAACCAATAGCAATCGGGAGCACAAGATGACGCCATTTTATGACATTCAAATTGACGGTTTAGATGAACAACCTCTTGATCTTAACCAGTTCAAAGACAAGGTGGTTTTAATCGTGAACGTGGCCAGCGAATGTGGGCTCAC
>JBFEWA010000245.1:0-5113 GCA_041546605.1 Bermanella sp. | reverse complement strand
GCGAATGGCCTTGCTATTAATAATGCGATTAATAATTTCAATGCCATTTAATTCATCACCATGAATGGCCGCGCTTAAAAACAGCGTAGGACCGTTGCGCTTGCCCCGTTTAACATAAACCGGGATGCTCATGGTGGTGTCTGTATACAAGCGCACCATGGGAATCTCGATGCGCTTGGTTTCACCTGCTTTTATTTCATGTCCTGCAATAAGCAGAGGCTCCATTAGCCTTTTCCTTTTGTACGATTACTGTGGGGCTTGGCGTTCTTTTCAATGTATTGAATGACCATTTTCGCCACATCTTTACCGGTTGCGGTTTCAATGCCTTCTAGACCTGGAGAAGAGTTTACTTCCATTACCACAGGGCCATTGTTGGAACGCAGAATATCCACACCACACATGTTCAAACCCATTGCCTTAGCGGCGTTCACAGCGGTTTTACGCTCAGCAGGGGAAAGCTTCACAATTTCTGCGCTGCCACCACGGTGCAGGTTAGAACGGAACTCACCTTCGGCCCCTTGACGCTTCATGGCGGCAACCACTTTGTCACCCACTACTAAACAGCGAATGTCAGCACCGCCGGCTTCTTTAATGAACTCTTGCACCAAGATGTTGGCTTTTAAACCCATGAAGGCTTCGATGATGCTTTCGGCGGCTTTTTTGGTTTCGGCCAATACCACACCAATGCCCTGGGTGCCTTCAAGTAGTTTGATTACAACAGGGGCACCACCCACGTTTTTAATTAAATCGTCTACCTTGTCCGGTTTGCTGGCAAAGCCGGTACGTGGCAAGCCAATGCCTTTGCGAGATAACAATTGCAAAGAGCGCAATTTATCGCGAGAACGGCTAATGGCCACGGATTCGTTAATGGAGTAAGTGCCCGTCATTTCAAATTGACGCACAACCGAGGTGCCATAAAACGTAATCGAAGCACCAATACGTGGGATAACCGCATCGTATTTTGGTAACTCTTCACCGTTATAACGCACAGCTGGCTTACTACTGGTGATGTCCATGTAACAGTGAAGCGTATCAATAACGTCCACTTCATGACCCAGTGCTTCCCCTGCCTCAACTAGGCGGCGGGTGGAATATAAATTAGGGCCGCGAGACAGAATGGCTATGCGCATGTCGGTATCCTTATAAATTGGTTTTGGTTGAAAAGTCGAGTTCTTAGAGAAGGGGGGAACCCGTAAAGAAGGCGGCAGTGTAGGAAGTGAAAGCGAAAAATACAGCAAAACATATTTACCCAAAGGATAAATAATTTTAATGCAATCATTTGCTGAGACATTCCTGCTTTCATGAGATTAGGTCGCTTACGTTTGCGAGTCGTTTTGGCTGTTTCGCTGCTTAATCAGCTCAGCCAAGTCATCAATTTTTTGATGCAGACGCGTGATTTCGATATCTGTTTTCAAGCTTACTTCATAATTGGCTGCAATTTCCAATCGATCTTTGGCCGCTTGTCGATTTTGAGACATCATAATAATAGGTGCTTGCAAGGCCGCTAACGTAGAAAGAATCAGATTGAGCAAGATATAAGGGTAGGGGTCAAACGCCTTATCCGCCAAGACCAGCCACGAATTAAGCACAAACCAGCCCAGCATAATGGCGCAGAACATAAGAATGAATGTCCACGAGCCCCCAAAGCTGGCCACCTTATCGGCCATTTTTTGACCTAAGCTGAGTTTGTCATGGAAGGTAATGTTGACATTCTCAGCAAGCGGCTCTTGATTGGCGATGCTTTCAATGACTTTTTGCTCTTGCTGGCTTAATTCATTGAACTTCACCCCAAACATGGCTTTGGCTAAGTTTTCAAAGTACTTGCGCATGTTTCCCCCTTTTTATCTGAGATCACACCCAGTATTCGTGTGATCATTTATTCTGTCGATAAATAATATTCGTTCGCTTTTTTCAGTATAGGCCCCTTAAATGCCCGTTTTGCAATTGTTAAAGGAAACGTGCATGAAAGTATGGTTGTTGGCTCTTATGGTCATGGCCAATCTGTCTTGGGCAGAAGATGGCGAAGACCAAGATTTAGAAATCACAGACAAACAACGCTGTGAAGAATGGGCCGAAATGGATGGCATCCCACAAGAAGACATGGGTGACTACATGAAAGAATGCCTATCCAGCCTTAACTACGAAGCAGAAATGAGCGAAGAAGAAGCCCAATAGGCTACTACTGTGCTTCAGATTTGTCATTTTCAGGCAGCAGGCTTGGCGCAATTTGCGAGCCTGTGCGTTTGAATAACTCAATCACTTCTTCGATTAAGGCTTTGTTGTCATTGTCCTGATGGTAACAAGCGAAAATATCCCGGTTCATTTCTGGCGCGTCATTCACGCGAAACAACTGACCCTGCTCGATGTAAGGGGTGGCTAAACTGGATGGTAAATAGGCCGCGCCACCGGCTTGCAGCATAAAGTCCAAAGCCACCCGAGCAATATTGGTATGCAAGCTGGGAGTCGGTAAATGGCTGCATTTTTTCGCGTGTTGAATACTAAACAAGGTGCCCCAGTCCAACATGATGTAACCAATGTCTTGCAGGCTATTAATGTCTTGATCCGCCTGAGTGGCCACCAACTCCAACGGCATCTGCAGAATGCGCGTGGTTTTGAGTTCTTCTACCTTGGGAGCATCAAATACCAAAGCCAAATCCAAGCTGCGCTCTAATAATTGGCGCGCCACGATGGAATGGCTGAGCACTTCGGCACGAATGGCCAAGTCTGGTTTGGAGATTTTTAGCTCATATAAACTGTTTTGTAACATTAAATCCCAAACATTAGGGCTGCCACCTAATGCTAGCTGGGTACTTTGTTGGTGATGAATGGCCACATCTTGGAAGGCACGTTGCCACGTGGTAAGAACCGCTTCGGCATGGGGGAGCAAACGCTCACCAGCAGCGGTGAGCTTTAGGTTATTACGTAAGCGGCTGAACAACTCAACCCCTAAGCGGGACTCCAGTTGGCGAATACGAGAACTGACAGCCGCTTGGGTCACATACAGGTTTTCTGCGGCTTTACCAAAGTGGCGCGTGTTACACACCTCTATGAAGGTTTTGAGTAGATCCGTGTCCAATGTGGCCTCTAAAAATTTTTTATGGTGAGGGTAAAATCATTTTGTTTTACCGCTTTTTAGAGCATAGACATAATCCCGTCAACTAAAATTGTCAGGTTAGGAGAGTATGGAACAATACGGTTCATTTAGAGCAGCCAAGCGCTACTTTGACGATGCAAATTTTCCTTATGGCTTTAAACAGTCTGGTGACTTCACCCGTGTACAAGCGGAAGCGCTAGAATTGTGCGGTGCAACCCTATATGCACTGGAGCAAAACAAACAAGAGCCTTTGGATGACGCGCAGCAACGTTTCGTTGCGGTATGTCGTGGCGAAGTACCGGCTGAAACAGAAATCGAAAAAGCCTGGGTAAGCTATCGCGAAGCACTGATTCGCAAGGGTAAAACCTTCAATCTATTCACCAGCTATGTGGCCGGTGATGACGATGACTTCGACAGCAATGATGACGATTTAGACGATTAAAAAAGGAGCCAATATGGCTCCTTTTTTATGGATTTAAGGTTTTCGCAACTTGCTTCGCGTTATCCAGAGTGCGAATGTTTTCAAGGTTGGTGTAACCCAATGCCTTGAGAGCAACGATGGCTTTACCCGCACGATTGCCACTGCGGCAATACACTTTTATTTCCTGGGATTTATTGGGCAGTAAATCCGCTGCTTTGTCATTTACTTCATTAAACGGTAAATGTATCGCCCCTTTGGCGTGGCCTTCATCAAATTCCGCTTGTGTGCGGACATCTAATAACAAGGGTTGAGCAAAACTTAAGCTGCTGATTAAGAGCAAGGCGAGGGTTAGGGCCATGGATTTCATTGGATCTCCTTCTAATTTCTTTATTTTAGGTTTTGCTAATATTAAGTAGTGAGGATTTTTTAGCAAGTACGTTTTCTTGATAGAGATAATTATCAAAATTTTCGCATTCTGAATAATCAGCGCCAGCACGGCTTTTCTTTTCGGGGTTGCACCTCGTATCCTTCCGTTCATCCTGCACCCGAGGGCATAAAAGCTTGTCGAAGGGCGCGGCTTGCCTCACGCCGCCAACCTTTCATCGCTCTAATACATCCATGCATCCGCGATATTAGTGCATCCATGCACGTCATAGTGAATTGGATTTTAGTGATGCGGCGCTCGGAGGCCGCATGTTGGTATCGTTACGGGCTTGGTTTCCGTTTGATTCTTTTCTGATGTAGATATTTCAAGTACTCTGCCCCTTGATTTTTTTCAGCCGGCCCTTACTAGCGGCGTTATAAATGGTTTCAGAAATAGGAAGTTAGAATGAGTGATGGTTGGGATGAATACGCTGATGGTTGGGATTCTAATTCAGATGTGATCGAGTATTCGAATAAAGCGTTTGAGTCCCTGTGTGAATTTATAAACCCAGAGGGCTTAAAGGTTTTAGACTTTGGCTGCGGAACAGGGCAGCTAACTGAAAAAATTGCTCGTGTGGCAACTTCTGTTGTTGCTATAGATTCATCAGCGAAAATGATTGAAGTGTTAGAGAATAAGAATATCCACAATGTGAATCCCCTAGCATGTGAAATTTCAAGCAAGTTGATCAATGAAAACCCTATTTTTGAAGGTGGTTTTGATTTGATTGTTGCGTCCTCGGTTTGTGCATTTGTTGCTGATTATGAAAAAACCTTATCCGACCTTAAGTGTGCTTTAAAAGAAGGCGGTATCTTTGTTCAGTGGGATTGGAAGCGAGGCAATAAGGATGATGACTTTGGTTTTACCAATGAAATCATTGAAAAGGCCTATTTAAATGTGGGCCTTTCACCTGTACGTGTTGCAGAGGCGTTTTCAATAACAAGTGATTCCGGCACCATGCAAGTGCTTATGGGAATAGCACAGAATGCAAGCACAGTTCAGAAATAGGCAGCATTACTCTGTGGCAGGCGCTTTATATTCATATGTAAATTAACCCTATTTTGTTCGGTGACAAAAATACTGGAACAAATAATAGGGTGCATTGTGCGTGTGCTATGTTTGGTCTTTCTCGTCGAACTATTGATGACGATGGAGCTGTTTTAGCTTTTCACTTCTC
>JBFEWA010000497.1:0-1660 GCA_041546605.1 Bermanella sp. | reverse complement strand
TATGGCAAGGTGAAGCGTTATATAAGCGGTGATGTGGCGGATATTTCTTACCGATACATGTGGGATGACTGGGATGTGGTGTCTCATACCATTGATACCCATTATCGTTTTAATTTGTCCAATAATTGGTATGTGGAACCTCATGCGCGCTACTACCAACAACAGGCAGCGGAATTTTATCGCTACAGCATTACTCAAGGTGAGCCGGTACCTGAATACTTAAGTGCGGATTATCGCTTAGGGGATCTAACGGCCACTACCTTAGGTGCGAAATTAGGGTTCATGGTGGGTGAGCATAAAAATAGCGTTAGGTTAGAAATGTATCAGCAGTCAGGGGATGAAAGTCCAGCGGATATGGATGCTCTAATCCTGCAATATAATATAAGCTTCTAGCCAATAAGGTCATAAGAGCGGCTCTGCCGCTTTTATGATATTTGGCGTTATACTCTTTGGACGGGAGTGAAAATGGATCGTACATGCGCATTTTATTATTAGAAGATGATTTGCAACTGGCTTCGGGGTTGAAGCAAAGTTTACAGTCAGAGCATTATGCGCTGGATCATTTTGATCAAGTGAAGACAGCGTTATCTGCAACCCAGAATGAGCATTACGATCTGGTTATTTTGGATTTGGGCCTGCCTGATGCAGATGGTTTTACCTTTTTACAAGGCTTCCGAAAAACACACACTAGTCCAGTTTTAATTCTTACAGCCCGTGATGGTATTGAAGACAAAATCAAAGGTCTGGATTTAGGGGCCGATGATTATTTAGCCAAGCCCTTTGACATTAATGAATTACAGGCCAGAATCCGGGCTCTGCTCAGACGCAGTGCGGGGCGCGCCAGTAATACCATGACCTATGAAGGGGTCGAGTTAGATCAAGAATCCCGTACGGTTACCTATCAGGGGAAGATTATTAATTTAGCCCGCCGTGAATTTAATTTATTAGAAGTGTTATTGCAGAATCAAGGTAAGGTTATGTCTCGGGTTTCGCTAGAACAAACCCTATATAGCTGGGATGATGATATTGAAAGTAATGCCTTAGAAGTGCACATTCATAATTTACGTAAGAAACTATACTCAAAGCTCATCAGTACGGTACGCGGCGTTGGATACATGGTGCCTAAAGTATGATGGTGTTTCTAAAGCGTAAACTGGGACTATCCATTAATCGTTTTCTGATTATTGGAGTTTTGTCGTTTACCATTTTGTATATTTTGAGCATTTACTATTTGAGTCAACGCCAAGCCATTCATGAGATTGAAGAACTGTTTGATGCACAACTCTCCCATAGCTCTTATATATTAATGAATTTATTGAGCGAAAGTGTTTCGACTATTGACCAAAGCAATGAACATTTACCTGTGGTGTATCATGGTTTTGATGAAGTGGCATTGCCCTCTGCCAATGCTTTGTTTTATCAAAAAAAAGTGGCATACCAAATTTATAATGATAAAGGGAAGCTATTAATCATATCTGGCAGTGCACCCGATACACGGTTTGCGGGTAAACAACCGGGTTACTCAGACGCGTTTATTAATCAGGAGCAATGGCGAGTTTTCACGTTACATGATGATGATTGGAATTTTTGGTTATATGTTGGAGAAAGTGCCTCTATTCGTAATGAATTAGCAAGTGATATTGCCAAGCAAACCCTATGG
>JBFEWA010000455.1:0-2132 GCA_041546605.1 Bermanella sp. | reverse complement strand
GTGGCGGGCGATATTGAAGTGGCGGATGGCTTGCATTTGAGTGTTTGGGCTAAGGTGCCCAATGCGCGGCAAATGGCATTAAGTGACAACGGCACCGTGTTTGTGGGCTCCCGCGGGGAGGGCAAGGTGCATGCTGTGCTGCCAAATGGAAAGGTAAAGGTCATCGCTAAAGACCTCACCATGCCTTCTGGATTGGCATTGCACGCAAATGGTGACTTATATGTGGCGGCCGTGAATGCTCTTTACCGCTTGCCTCAAGCTCAAGATCAGGTGCTGCGAGATTCCATGGCGTGGCAATTGTTGAATGATGAACTCCCCAGTGCGTCTCATCATGGCTGGAAATTCATCGACTTTGATCCTAAAACGGGGGATCTGGTGGTGCCAGTGGGGGCTTCATGTAATGTGTGCTTGGTTTACCCGCAATCGGGGCCGGCGCCGTTTGGTACTCTATTGTCCGTGAACACAGCTGCTTTAAACCAAGGAAAACTGGAATACGACATATTGGCTCAAGGGGTGCGCAACAGTGTGGGGTTTGCATGGCACCCTAAAACCCAGCAATTATGGTTTACCGACAATGGTCGAGATTGGATGGGGGATGACGTGCCCCCATGTGAAGTGAACCGAGTGACTAAAGCGGGTGAGCACTTTGGTTTTCCTTTTCGTCATGGGCGCATCATCGAGAGTGCCCCCAAGTTGCTGGCTCATGAACCAGAGCATTTTACCTACACAGCCCCTGTGATCGAGATACAGGCGCACAGTGCGCCTTTAGGCATGGACTTCTACCAAGGCTCTATTGCACAGCTACACGGAGCATTATTAGTGGCAGAACATGGCAGTTGGAATCGCTCGAGCCCAGTGGGATATCGCCTTAGCGCTTACTGGTTGCAGGATGACAAAGTGATCCGGCATCAGGTGTTAGTGAATTGGTTAGTGGATGGTCGCAAACTGGGGCGTCCTGTGGATATTCAAACCTTGGCCGATGGTAGTGTGCTCATCAGTGACGATGCCGGGGGCATTATTTGGCAGTTAAGTGCCCAGGTGACAAAAACCCCATAGTGCCACAGGCGGGCATTTGTTAAGCTTGCTGCTATTGTTTAAATCGGTTGTGAGTGCTCTAAATGCCCCTAGAAATTGCCATATATGCTGGGTTAATTGCCGCCTTTGGTGGTGGTTTGTTCGTGATGCAACGTCAGTTTAGCCAGCAGCGCCAAGCGCTTATGGATGAAAAACAGCAATTGGCGCAATCTTTGGAGCATACTCGTCAGCAATACCAACAAGCTCAAACCGCTCAAGCTTTAAGTGATAATCAAGCTCAACATGCCCAGTCCCAGCTCACACAAGCGCAACAGGCGTTAGCGGACACACAGACTCAGCTGGAACAGTATCGTACACAACTAAGCCAAGCCCATGGCCAGCTTAAGCATCAACAGGCCACCCTTGAGCAGCGCCAGTTGGACATGCAAAAATTGCAAGAAAAAGAAGCCCTCATTGAACAGTTGCATCAACAAATCGGCGACTTGAAGACTCAGTTAAATCAAGAACAAGTGGAGCGTAAAAAAGACCAACAAAACCTTGAGGAAAAACTTGAGTTATTACAAGCCAACAAAGCCCAGTTAAGTCAGGAATTTGAAAACCTCTCCAACAAGATTTTTGAAGAGAAGAACAAACAATTCAAACAGACCTCCCAAGAAGGCCTATTTAATTTGCTCAATCCTTTTAAAGAGCAGTTGGAAGGCTTAAAGAAAAAAGTAGATGACGCCTATGTGGAAGAAAGCAAAGATCGTGCAGCGCTAAAAGCCCAAATTGGCGAGCTACATAATTTGAATAAACAAATCACTGAAGAAGCGGCCTCCCTTGCCCGAGCATTGCGCGGTGAAAAGAAAACTCAAGGTAACTGGGGCGAATTGGTGCTGGAAACCGTTTTGGAAAAATCCGGTTTGCGCCAAGGGGAAGAATACATTCGTGAGAAAAGCATCAACAGTGAGGACGGCAATCGCTATCGCCCAGATGTGATTATTAATCTGCCGGAAGGTAAACACATCGTGGTGGATGCCAAGGTGTCATTAAATGCCTACACAGATTACATCAATGCGGAAAACGATGTTGATCGCATTAACAATCTAAAACAACAT